>NZ_QPFW01000218.1:0-38259 GCF_008122455.1 Enterobacter sp. C6 | reverse complement strand
AGCAGGCTGCGCAGGGCGGGGCGGGTGGAGATATAGGTCAGGCCGTTCTCCAGCAGGATGCGCCGCAGCTCCTCGCCGTTACCGCTGAGCATCGCCATCGGCATGGCCCAGCGCCGTAACTGCCCGGTGGTGGTGTGCCATTCCAGCAGGCGGCCATAGCTGCCGTCATGGCTGTCGCAGGTGATAGCGGTGACGCGCAGAGGGGAACAGATGCGCTGGGGCTGGACGTCGCTTTCGCCGTCGCGTCGTTCGGTGAGCTTGTCAAACCACAGCGCCTCTTCATCGAGGCGGAAGTGATCCGGCAAGATGTCGGAAGGCCTTTCCTGTCGCAGGCGTGCAAGCTGACTGCTCCAGTTCTCCAGTAACTCACCGTCAGGGGTCATCAGTCGGGCCATCTGCACATCCGCATGTGCCAGTTTTACGGCGATTTTCAGCAACTCCTCTTCGCGGATATCGCCTGTGCGAAGTACCCGGACGTAGAGCGTGTCGGGCCTGATTATGGTCAGGTTGTCCAGTTCGGCCAGTTCATTCGGGCCGAGCACCACCGGAGGAACATCATCTTCCCGGTTGGGATCTTTTCGCCAGGCGCGTGAGGTCTCCCATGCCAGGCTTCCGGCAAGGATCACCACTTCGAGCGTGCGGTCCGGAGACTGCTTACAGAGAAAAGGAGCGCGTTTCATGATGGGGTATCGGTCGGCTCATCCCTGAGCATGGATTAACGGATGGCGGCGCGGCGCTGTTGCCACTGGCGGATTTCAGCAGCATCGAAAACCACCAGTCGGGAAGAGAGGTGGACGGGGCGGGGAAAATCGGTGTCTTTAATCAGGCGGTAAACTGACGATTCGCTCATCGCCAGAAACTGGACCACCTGCCGCATACGCACGTTACCGCTTTCGGGAAAAGCATCGTTACTGTCAACACGGGTTTTCATGATTGCACCTCACGGGAACAGAGTGTCGAGGCGGTTATAGCGCGGAACGGCGGAGGGGAGGTATAGGTCCGGGTGAAAAAGTGGAGTCCGGATAGAAAGTAATGAGTCCGGAAATGTTTTATTTGCTGCCTGAACTGATGGTTTTTCAATAAATAATTGAAAATAAATGATTTTATTTTCTCTTGCTCAATCAGAGTACTGCAAGCTGAGGTTAACGAATGGCAACGCACGACTACAAACACTTCACAATAGCTGTCGCTATCCCACTGTCAGTCCTGGGCAAGGAGCGGTTGTTAGGGCTACAAGATGTTGTGATTAAGTGCAGGTTATGGACTTCCTGATCACGATGCCTTCTAACTAGTCAGTCGCTGGCTTAGAATTGATAACCAGGTGAGCAATCGTGTCTCTCGTGGAGTTTTTAAACGGGATGCCGACGGATTTAGCCCGCTTACTAACGCTGGAATGAGCCGGACAACGAAGCGGGAGATTCATCAGAGGGGAAATGACAAGTTCAGAATAACGTTGCGGGTCCCCCCCGCGAAGCAGTTTTTGGGTCATCGTACCATGCCTGAATGCTTGACTCATCAAGCCGAAATGTCAGCGACCACGATTGACGAGTGCCTTGATGAAGGTGCACAATTCATTGATTTTGAACGTTTTTTGCCATGATATAACGCTACAAGAACGGAATTTGGTGATCTGATCCTGACATCTGCCAAAAGTTCGATTTATTCAACAAGGCCCTTTCCACTTGTAATCTCATACAAAATTTCATCTTTTGCTATATCAGTTATAAAAATCCCAGTATATCATTTGCCTAATGACATCTGTCTTATAAGGACATGCCATACCCGTGTCCGACTTAATTGCTTGACTAAAATCTCAAAATTTATACTGAATAAATGCTCTATCTTAAGGAAATTATCAGTGAAGGTATCTGATTGGATTCAACAAAACATTCAACACTCAGCACCACTTGAACCTGATACACTCGAGGTAGTATCCGACTTCACTCTTATGTGGTCAATTTTTGAGGCTTCAGAAGCTCATAATGAGAATGTTGTAGATCGGATTGGGGTTCTTTCAAAACGAGTCGCAAGGGAAATGCCAACAGATGCGATCGACTCCCAGTTAGCATATTGGTCTAAACGCTATATACATGAAAGCGGTGAACCAACAGAGCATTTCCATTACCTATATTTTAGAGAAGCTTCGCAAATTGAGAAATCACTTGATGTACTGATAAATAAAGAAACTTCTTTTGAAGATAAAATAGAAGTGTGTCTCTTAATTGTCTATAGATATCGAAATAATTTATTTCACGGTATCAAGGACATCACGTTGTTAAATGATCAGGTAGAAAACCTTCGGAACGCAATTGAATTGCTACAAATAATTATGCCATATAGCGGGAGATATCTTTTTCTCGGAGCCTAATTAGCTATACGAAGCAGAGGAGTCTATTTCAATTATAATCTAAGTAGACTCACTTCCATAGATGCCTTGACTGGTCGATGGATTTCAGGATTTCGTTATGGATTCATTGGTCACCGGACGTAGGATAAAGCTCCTTATCTGCGTGGATGATTTTAAGAAGAAGTGCCTGGCGGTCATTATTGCCTTTCGGATTTCAGGCGTGCAGGTCATGCATTTTCTGGACAGTATTTCGCAGTTTAAGTTGACCACTACAACATCAGGCTTGCGATGTGATGCTTTTTCGCAGCCACCACATGTCATTAAATGGCACGTATAGCGGTATTAGGTGCGGCCATTTAGAGGGATAATATTCATAATGTCTATATCGGAAAAATGGAATAGGTTTTTATTGACTCCGCAGAGTTAGAGAAATTACGCCTGTCAACACAAGTCATCTCGCCAATTAAATAATAATTGCCGCCAGTGTGTCCTTTTAGTTTTTTTAAAAAATCGTTAGAAACTGTAAAATAAGTTCCAAGAGAGTTGCCTACACCAGCGTGATAAACTGGATACCACTGGTTGACCCAGTATCTCCAGGTTCCATTATGTATATTTCCGCCGAAATACTCTATGTGATAATCGCTTTGCCTAACGGAGTTAAAAGGTAAATCTCCTACGGAGTAGGTCGGTCGAAAATAACCTCTGATTAACCAGTCAATTTCCCATCTTCCAAAGGAGGAAGGCCAGCTCTTCTTTGCTAAAGGGAAAATCCCTTGCTCAGAATTTCGCATATAATCTATTGACTCAAAAATTGCCTTAGGATCGTCAATTTCAGAGTTTCGAAGTTTGACTAAAATAACCCTTAGATCAAGGCATATTCCAGAGTGATTTCTTAGCACGGGGCCGTTGGCATAAAGTAATATTTCATCAGCAGAAGCGGAAAAATTTTCCAAATACCGTTCAAGTTCTTTCTGATCAGGCAAATGATCGTCTTTTTCTAAATCTTCTATTACGGGCCAATTGTATGGTGAGTCAGAAGGAGAAAGATTTACAGCAATAGAACCGAATGGTAAAACCTCTTGGGCATGTGCCAAACAAAGTTCGGCAGGTAAGGAGTGCTTTTGCATAGCATACGCTAATGTTCTGACAAAAGCAGATAAAATGGATACTTCTGCTCGCCATGAAAAACTACAGAAAATCTTGTCTTGAGGGTAAAATTGTTCACTTGCAAAGTTATGAGGTTTAAAAATATAACAAGCATGCGCGTTGTGGATTTGCTCCCATTCAAGGAAAAAATGCCTCAACAGTTGGATTTGGTATTTATTTTCGAGCTCATCGATAATGCCTATAAACCTCAATGCAAGGCCATTAGCATATTTTTTATATTTGTTCTTATTCGGTTCTAAGTCATCTGAAAATTCAGAGTAGAGAACCGAAAAATCATTCCTTCTTTCAATGTCTAAATCCAGAGAATATAGAATCTCATCAGAGATAAGAGAAGGGTGATGAATGCATTTGGTTATTTCTTCTTTAGTAAATGAGTGATCCTCGATAAGTAATAAAACAGATAGATAATCAATGACATCAACCTCATAGGGTTGTTTTTCCAGAAAACTCAGATACAAAGAACGAAATTTGATACTGGAGTCGTTTTGTAATAAAGCTGCTATCTGCTTCGCTGTTAGGAGCCTGGCGTATCTGTCGGGCCATTTAAAATGTAATAGAATTAGATGAAATGGAATATTTTCGAATGATACAGGATCATCATACCAGTACAGTTTGGTCAAAGGAAGATGTGCAATATCGCCCTCAAGGCTAGTGACCATAATTTCAGTAATTTCGGTTGCCAGAGCGACCTGTCCAGCAGAGGCCAAATAAGTAACAAGGTGAGTGGAAGGAACTACTATATTCTCATCTCTCTGTAAGCTGGCAGAGTCTGGTGCCATCGTATCACGAAGAAGATTTTCCCATTGCTCGCTGTAAGTATTTCCATATTCTTTTAAGGCTTCTTTTGACCCTGATGAATAATAAGGATTCCAGCAGTTATTTAATTTTATATTTCTTACAGCCCATTTGTAAGCTGCTTTCCTGCCTTCGGTTTTTTTGCTCAACAAGAAAATATGGTGTAAGCATCGATTCAGTTCATAGTCTGATTTACTTTGATTGTAATAGTCGCTGAAAGAAGTGATAATCGTGCGGGCATGGCCTTTATCAACCCAATAACCTATCCAGTTCGAAATAAATTCTTCACGAATCTGGTATGAAACTAAATGTAAGGCTGCAATAAAATCATTAAGATTAGCAGGTGATATGGTGGATACATCAGGACAATCTGTAACGACATCTTCGTTAGTGGAGGAATACTCTCTTGGTTGTGGGGGCATACCTCCAAGAACTTTGCACTGCTCTTCGTAAATACCTTTCAGAACATCATTGTCTTTGCTTCTTTCATCTAATGCAGCCATTGCATCAACTGTTGTCATGCATCTAAGAAAAGAGTGCTCTGACTGCGTAGTAAGTGGAAATGTCTTTACGAAATTTTCAAAAATAAGATGTGTTCTATGCCAATTCTCTTCTGATAGATGATAGTCAAATTCGTCAACAAGGCGTTCTGGGTTGTGTTTCGCCAATAATTTTGTGAACAGGCTAGGAATATGTCGAATTTCTCGTTCTGAAAAATCAAATACATCAGTTGTAAAAGTTGCTACTCGTTTTAGCCAATCAGAAACTTGAGGGTAGTTGGAATCAGAGCATTCTTGTAACGCTTCAAAAACCTCATGTAAAGTAATGTCCTTTCTATGGCCATATCCGACTATATTGAATGCGGCACGTTCAAGAAACATTCTTGCTTCATTATACAGGCCTAAATTGGTTGCCAATTTTGCTAGGTCAAGGCTATCGTTGGCCAGCGTAGCAGTATCATCTCTGCGTAGTATTTCAGAATCAAAATACTTTTTAAACTCCTGAGCAATATAATCTTTAGGGAAATTGAAAATTGCATTTTTAGAGGAAATATCAAAAAACACCCTAGAATCCCACCAATTGCTCATTGATAGTGTATCAAACTGATTTATGTCAATATTTGAAAATGCTTTTATGGAGTTGCATAAAATATTTAGGTGAATGGCAATTCTTATTAAGGATTTTCGAATGTTGAATAAGATAGTATCGATTTGATAACCCATCAATAATTTATCTGGTTGTTCTAGTAAGTCAAATGATTCATACAAATTAGAAATTTCAAAATTGTGGCCTTCTTTTATATTTTTTGCAATTTTTGAGGCGGCATATTGGAATGTCGCCCAAGCATTATTGAGGAACCCCTGAATATCTGTGGGTGCAGTTAACTCCGGAGCATTAAATTCGGTTGATATTATTAAATTTACTATAAGATTTCTAAAAAAGTGCTCATAAAAAGGAAGGTGACGTGTATGTTCGTACTCAACAGGGCATTCAATTTCCTTAAGTTGGTCTATTTCTATGTCGTTTCCGGCTAAAAACTGATAAAGCAGATATATGCTTGAATCAGTGCTATCAAATAAGGAGTTTTCCTCATTGATAGTTACGCCTTCGATGCTTGCAGCCAAAACGACTTCGTCGCAGATTGCTGAGGCAATATCATCCGGGACGTCAAATAGAGATAAATCAACCAGTAAGTGTCTATGGCCATACTGAATGAGCAATTCGACAATTCGGGTGAAAGATGAAGCCTTGTCAATAAGTGTTTCATAGAAAGCATTTATAACAGCTAAGTCGGGATTACTATGGCTGGTTAGCGTATGAAGATAATCATCTACAAGGCTGTTCAATGTTTGATAATGATTAGAGTCATCTAGCCGAGCATAAAAGTGTACTCGACGAGAGATTTCATTGGTGCACGCATCTACTATTCTTTCATCTCTTCCTTGAAAATGCTTAGCAATAATAACAATTTCATTGTCCGGGATAATCCTTAGATTGTCCGCTCGCCAAAGAAGACCAAAATTATCGTGCGAGATGCTTAATGAGCAGTCCAGAAAATCGCTAAAATTCTGTATTTGAAACTCTGGCCCATTTAATAGCCTTGTTTTCAAAATTCGCAGTCTCAACAACTCAGAATATAGGTTTTGATCAAATGCGATACGTTCTGCAACACTGAATATATGTTCTATATGCTCTAGAGGATAACCATTGCAGAGAGATTGAACAAGCCAGTCCCTATCTACACCTTGAAAAAGTGGGGTGATATTCCCGAGGTTAGCTTCAATGATCCATTCCCAACCCCACCGCCAATACTCTGGAGCATGTGTATTGATCCAAATTTTAGAAATTCTATTTAACCTATCTCTTGATTGAACGAAGGCGTCTTTGCGTCTTAGGTATACGAATAGGCTGCTATGAAAAGGATATATCCCACTTAGTCTTTGTTCAATGAGGTGTTGAATTTCTGAAAAGCTGGTTTGGAAAGTTAGGCTATCTTCAAAACAGTAACTGATGTGGGTTTTATCAGGCCATGAAAAATCTGCATTTGCTATAAGCAGAAGAATTTCTTTTGCTCCTTCAGATAGTGATACCCATAGATTCTCATAATATTCATGAATATCGCCATCAGGACAAGTTGGTAGTCGTTCCACATCATATTTACTGATATTTTTATCTGCTAACTGCAAACTGTTTAAAGAGTAAATAATATGAAGGGGATATCCATGAGAAATGTCGAGTAGAGCCTGTGAAATTTCTACTATTTTATTTTGTTTGTGATATTTATTGCCTGCTACTTTTATTTCATTGTTCGATGCTATAAAGTCGAGTCTCGACTTTATAGCATCAAGCCCCATAGATGGAATATCTATCCAGGCATGTTCTCTTGGAGCTGAACGTAAGAGGGAATTGGGAAGATGCTCGTCGCTTATTGGTTGTGTTCCGAATAGCAAACAAACTTTTCCTTTAAAAGGGGTAATCCGATTAACTAAATGTTCGAGTTGGCTAATATCCGATCTTTCACGATAAACATGATCTAATCCATCAATAATTATAACTAGAGTTTTGCCATTTTCTTCAGCTTTAATTACTGCCTTGCTTATCCAGGCCTCTAGATGTTGAGAATCAAGTTTATCGCTATCGAAGTCATTGGGATAAAGTGTTCTAATCTGGCTTTGTAGTGAATGAGCTGCATTATTAAAAGCAATTCTGTCGCCAATAAACTGAGGGGATAAGTAATAATGATGTCGGATAACAGGCGTTTTCGATTCTATTAGCTGGTCAGTTAAAAAGGATAGAAAAGTACTTTTCCCCATTCCGGGTAATCCTGATATAACATGGCAGCCAGGGTTAGCTGTAGCGTTAAGAATTTCATTATGAAATTCATCTGTTGGTGGTTTGTAGCCGCCAGGAATTTCAAAAAACTGAGAAATAGTTTTTTTGGAGCCGAGCGTTAAAATTTCATGTATATGCTTAAGGTAGATTTTGCCATCTGGTGCCGGTTCTCTTTTTCGTGAAGCCCAACGCTCAACGGTTTTTAATAACTGAAGCCAACTTTCTTCATTTGCGTGGTCTGGTACAAGCGAGTCACGTAGGTGCAACTCTAAATCATCAATTTCCTTTTGGCTATGTTCGAAAATAAGAGTTTCGAAAAAAGCTATGGACTTCTCTTCACTACCAAGTTGAGCTAATATTTTTGATTTGACGTCTTCCGGAACGAGAGAGTAATCAATTTTTTTATCTATTAGGCAATTTGATAAAACTTGGTCAGGTATTCTATTTGTAATAAGCTTAGCAATCGCTATTGTGCTGGAGGAACCGAACTTCTCTATATCTGCTGACCATTTTTCGATAAGGGATGTGCCCTTATCCTTCTTCTTGAGTAGCCAAGCGAAATCTAAATGTAAATCGTCACGTTCAGAATCAATTGTAAATTTGACCTGATAGAGTTCATATTCTCCACTGGCTGTAAAGCAAATAACATCATCAAGGCTCTTAACATGATTAAGCCCTTGATTACCTTCTATGCTTATCCACTGGTATTTCTCTGGATCGTGAAACCAATTGATCAATGTGCGAATACACATAAGGTCTTGGTATGTGTATCCAACACGTGTTAATTGTGAGGGTTTAATTTTTGACGGTTTCATCAAAATAACAATCCATATTTTACGATCGCAACTTACTTAAACCTACTACTGAAGTACTTAATTTTCAATCAATTTTATCGAATACGTAAAGGAGAAACAGACAAAATCCATACCTATGTCCGTTTTTGGCACACACATATCTTAGGCTGTGCTAGGAAAGTAGCAATCAGCCCTAAGCTGAACTAATTAACTATTTTTGGTTAATTTTGCTTCGATTTCAACTCACGCACTGCAGAATGCGGTAAGCAACGCCCATGAATTATTGAAGAATAATCTCGACCAGTATCATCAGTTATCCGGCAAATGTACTCGAAAAGTTCTTCTGGAGTTGAGTTTCCATACAACCTTGCCAGATCAGAAATTGAGGGGTTCAACATGTCTTCTATTCTCCGTGTTGACGAAATTAACATTAAAGAAACACTCTTTTGACAACGCGACTTTCTCAGCCGCAGGGGACTCGTCTAAGCCACTGAAAAGAATACACTGCAGGTCACTGGCAATTAACGCGAGCCTCAAGCCGAAAGCAATTGATATGTCCTTACACGAAGCCGACTATACGTGTGAGGATTCAGAGCTTAATCGGTTCTCTATTACCCGACACTGGGAGGACCTATCTACGTTCTCTTCTCCCTTCCCATCTTCAGCACCTCATAAAACGTCCCTCGCCCAAGCCCATCCGACGGCAATTCCTGTTCCTGAGCCAGAGCCTTCAGCTTTCGAAGTATCCGATCCGAAGCCGGTTTATCAGACGTACCATAACGCCCATCAGTCTCCTCTACCAAAAGCTGAACCAGTAGCCAGCAGAGTCGGGCAGTATTCTCCCGCGCTTTGTCGCGTTTATGCATCCCACGCTGGGAAGGTTGTGCTGAAGCCGTGAGATCCGGTAGCGCGTCGTCGCCGAGCGTCTTCAGCCACTTGCGACCACGACCGTTACGCGACAGTTTCATCACCGCCTTCAGGCTGCGGGCCTTAATTTCTGGCGGCGTGAGTTCGTCATCAATAAGCCGCCAGGCCAGCGCGAACATCTCATCGGCATAGAACATACGTTTGTTTGCAGGGGTGCTGACCATGCCTGTGGCTTTGATGGTGCGGCTGATGGCGTCGTGCAGGATACGGTAATTCTCCTGATGTTCTTCCGGCAGGGCGTTTGCAGGTTGGGAAGCATCAAGGCCGAGAAGCAGAAGGGCGAGATGCCGCGCTTCCAGCAGCGGCATATCACATTCCCGTTCAAACAGATTCTGACGAATGGGACTGGTCACATTATTCTCCTTCCACGATCCGCAGCGGTTCTTCTTCACCGAGCAATGCCTGCCGTCTGGCAGCATCAACGTAGTTTCCCCACCACTGCATCAGCGGTCGCCTTTGTTCCAGATAGTCGCTGCGGTTGTAGGCCGCTTCGATCTCATCTTCTTTCTGGTGCGCCAGCGCAGATTCCAGGACTTCACGGGGAAAATGACCTGCGCCCGCCGTTCTGGCGATGCTGCGCATGCCGTGGGCGACCAGCTCGCCACCAAACCCCATTCGGATAAGTGCGGCGTTCGCGGTTTGCTGGTGTATGTGCTCCAGTGGTTTGCGGATGCTGGGGAAGACCCACGGGCGATGGCGACTAACGGGCTCCATAACCTGAAGAACGCGCAGCGCCTGTTTGCTGAGCGGCACCGTGTGCGAACGGTTCATCTTCATAAAGGTGTCGGGGATGCGCCATTCCGCTTTTTTCATGTCGATGTCGCACCAGCGGGCGCTGACGGCTTCGCCGGGGCGAACCCAGGTCAGTAGCTCCCATTCGATAAGGCAGCGGGTTTCCTTGCGGATAGAAGCGTTCTGTAAGGCCAGCATCAACCTGCCCAGTTCACTGGGGTGAAGGGCGGGCATGTTCTGCTTTTTCGGTTTCTTGAAGCGGGCGACCAGGTTGTCAGCCGGATTGAACTCGATGAGCTCTTCGGAGATGGCAAAGCGGAAGATTTCATTGAGCCGTGAGATGACTCGCCGCAGCGTTTCGAGGATGCCCTGTTCTTCCAGCGGTGTGAGGTGTTCCTTGAGCATCTTTGGGCGGATCTCGGTGACGGGCGTACTGCCCAGAGAGGGGAAGACGTGCATCTCCAGCGAACGCCAGACATCTTTGGCGTGATCTTCGCTAAGATCGCTGGTCCGTTTTTTCTCTTTGAGCCACTGTTCCGCAACTTTTTCCAGCGTGCATTCATTCTGGAGTCGTTGCTCTTCTGCAACCTGCTCCAGATGGGCCTGTGGGTCGATGCCCTGCACAAGTAAACGCCGGTATTGCAACCTGAAATCTCGCGCCATGGCGAGGGTGACTACCGGATAGGGGCCAATGCTGATTTTGGTCCGTTTTTTCAGCGCCGGGGGAGTGTATTCGAAGTACCAGATCTTTCTGCCGGATGGCTTAATCAACAACGCCAGTCCGTCGCCATCGCGCAGCATATACTCGGTCTTCTGCGGCTTGGCGGCAGCGATCTCGGTATTGGTTAGGGATTTCAATACCTTAGGCATGTTTTTGCACCTTGTTTTTTTAGCGTTCTGGCAACGCGGTGCAAAACAAGATACATAATGCTCAAGATTCATACAGAGATCATGACCACACATGCAACAAAAAAGCCTGCAACTCGTTGAAGTTGCAGGCTTTTTTAAGGTTCATGATGCATCATGAATGAATGTTTGGTGGAGCTGGCGGGAGTTGAACCCGCGTCCGAAATTTCTACATCCTCGGTACTACATGCTTAGTTTGTCTTTACATTCGCACGCCAGCTGCGGACAGACACGCCACTAACGAACTAGCCTGATTAGTTTTAACGCTTCAACCCCAGGCAGGGCTTCCACGCGATCTCTTTTGGGTTTGACCTCTCTTTGATCCCCGTCTTAAGAGCGGAAGCTAGGGAGAGAGGGCTCAGAGCAGGTTATTAAGCTGCTAAAGCGTAGTTTTCGTCGTTTGCGACTATTTTTTTGCGGCTTTTAACGAGGCAAACCGCCCCTCGGCATGCACCTTGGGTTTCGCAAATCCCGTCGAATCCAGAATCAGCCCCAATAGTGTTGAACTAAGTATACCAGATTTCACTTCCTGGATACCAGCCCGGAACGCTAACTTATTGAATAGTACAATAAGTGTGCAGAATCAACGTCCTGCGTTTTTCATGATGCGCGCTTTGTCGAGCTGCCACTCACGCTCTTTCAGGTCTGTACGTTTGTCGTGCTGTTTTTTACCCTTCGCGACGCCAACTTTCACTTTGCACCAGGCGTTTTTCCAGTACAGCGACAGGGCGACCACGGTGAAACCTTCACGGTTGATGCGTCCGTAGAGGGATTCCAGCTCACGCTTGTTCAGCAGCAGCTTGCGGGTGCGCGTAGGGTCGCACACGTAGTGTGAGGAGGCGACGGTCAGCGGTGTAAAGTTCGCGCCGAACAGGAAGGCTTCGCCATCTTTCAGGATCACGTAGCTATCGCCGATGTTGGCTTTCCCGGCGCGCAGCGATTTTACTTCCCAGCCCTGCAACGCAAGGCCAGCTTCGAATTCTTCTTCAATGAAATACTCGTGGCGAGCACGCTTGTTGAGCGCAATGGTCGCCGAGCCTGGTTTATGTGCTTTTTTCTTCGTCATAAGTGTCGTAAAGCCGTCGGTAATCTGATTTCAAAAAGTCACCTCATTGCGTCCTGTGAGGTCTAACGCGCTATCTTAGCACGAGATGAGGCTTAGCGTTTTTTTAACAGGTGATAAATGTTATTATTTGTCCGTTGTGTGACCATGGGAAATGCTATGCCTCAGATTAGCCGTACTGCGCTTGTGCCTTACAGCGCGGAACAAATGTATCAGTTAGTGAACGATGTTCAGTCTTATCCAGAATTTATTCCGGGATGCACCGGGAGCCGCGTTCTGGAGTCCGGGCCGACGCAGATGACCGCGGCGGTGGATGTCTCTAAAGCGGGGATCAGCAAGACGTTCACCACCCGCAATACGCTGACCAGCAATCAGAGTATTTTGATGCATCTGGTAGATGGTCCGTTTAAAACCCTGATGGGAGGCTGGAAGTTTACGCCGCTGAGCGCTGACGCCTGCCGCATCGAGTTCCAGCTGGACTTTGAATTTACCAATAAGCTGATTGAGCTGGCGTTTGGCCGCATCTTTAAAGAGCTGGCGTCCAATATGGTTCAGGCGTTCACCACCCGCGCCAAAGAGGTTTACAGTGTCGCATAAGATAGCTGTAGAAGTGGTGTACGCATTGCCGGAGAAACAGTACCTGCAGCGCGTGACGCTGGAAGAGGGAGCAACCGTTGAGGCAGCTATCCGCGCGTCCGGCATCCTTGAGCTTCGCAGCGATATCGACCTGGCGAAGAATAAAGTCGGGATTTACAGCCGTCCGGTGAAGCTGGGGGATGTGCTGAAAGAGGGCGACCGGGTAGAGATTTATCGTCCGCTGATTGCCGACCCGAAAGAGCTGCGTCGTCAGCGTGCGGAGAAGGCGGGTAAGTAGCGTGTTTTCCCCTCACCCTGACCCTCTCCCCAAAGGGGCGAGGGGATAAAAGAAATACAAAAAAGGTGCTCAATGAGCACCTTTTTGCATTTCTGACTTCTGATTATTTGGTCAGGGCAGGCTTGTTGTCGATGTTGGTCAACACACCGGCGCTGCTGAAGGTCAGCGTCAGGGTCTGCTGGGTCGCATCTTCGTGGCCCGGCTTCTGACGGAATACATAGAACCAGGTGTTAGTGCCGAACGGATCGGACATCATCGGGGTTCCCAGTGTATAAGCGACCTGCTGTTGTGTCATCCCCACGCGGATTTTGGACACATCGTTAGGGGTAAGGTAGTTCCCCTGGTTGATGTCAGGACGGTAAACCACTTTCTCCAGAGTGGAACAGCCTGCGGTCAACATCAGAAGAACCGCAGCGGCAGCGGTCAGCATTTTACAACGCATAGTGATTTGATTCCTTTTCGGGCCCGAGCAGAACGCGGCTCATATGTAATATGCCGATGATAATAGACCTTGCCCCACTTTGAAACCGGTCTGGCGGCGTTTTTGTTGTTCTGTATGACCCTGAGATCCCGAAAAAGTTTATGCCGCCAGCAGTTCTTTCGCGTTCGCGAGCGTGTTACGCGTGACTTCGCTGCCGCCGAGCAGGCGTGCCAGCTCCTGCAGGCGCGCACGTTTATCCAGCGGCTTCATGTGCGTTTCGGTCATTTCACCGTCGGTTTCTTTGCTGACGATAAAGTGATGATGACCACAGCCCGCGACCTGCGGCAGGTGGGTGACACACATCACCTGCGTTGATTCTCCTAGCTGGCGCAGCAGTTTACCCACCACCGCCGCCGTTGGGCCGCTGATGCCGACATCCACTTCATCGAAAATCAGCGCCGGGGTGTCCATTTTACGCGCGGTAATTACCTGAATTGCCAGCGCAATACGCGACAGTTCACCGCCGGAGGCCACTTTGGAGATAGCCTGCAGCGGCTGCCCCGGGTTGGTAGTGACGCGGAACTCGATGCGGTCCGCACCTTCTGCCGTCAGGTGATTCTCTTCAAAGCGGACATCAATGGTGAATACACCGTGCGGCATCGCCAGCGTGTGCATGCTGTCGGTGATGTGCTGGCTTAGCTCCTGGGCGTAATGCTGACGGATTTCATGCAGCTTTTGCGCTGTCGCCAGGGCCTGTTCATGGTGAAGGTTCACCGCCAGAGAAAGGGTTTCCTGCGAGTCAGCCTGATCGTCAAGCTGCTGCTGCTCTTCCAGCAGAGACTGATAGTAGCCCGGCAGCTCTTCCGGCGTTACGTGGTGCTTGCGCGCCAGTGAAATCTGACGGGAGATACGCTGCTCCAGCTCAAACAGACGGTTCGGGTCGAGATCCAGACGTTCACAGTAGTGGCGCAGTTCGTCACTGGCTTCGGAGATCTGAATAGCCGCTTCCTCCAGCATATCCAGGACGCCTGAAAGCTTGCTGTCCATGCCGACCAGTTCGGTAATCAACTGGCGGACGTTATACAGCTGTCCTTGCAGGTTCACGTCTTCGCCATCCGCCAGCAGGTTAAGCGCATTCTGGCTGGTTGAGAGCAGGTGACCGCTGTTCGCCAGGCGTTTGTACTCTTCGTCGATTTGCTCAAACTCACCCGGCTGTGGGTTGAATTCGTTCAGCTCTTTAAGCTGGTACGCCAGCAGCTCCGCACGTGCGGCGCGCTCCTGGCTTTGCTGCTGGTGCTGGGCGAGCTCGCGGCAGCTTTGATGCCACTGGCGATAGTGTTCCGCCATAAGCTGAGTAAGCGCGTACTCACCCGCATAGCCATCCAGCAGCGCTTTCTGTTGTTCGGGTTTGACGAGTTGCTGGTGCGCATGCTGACCGTGGATCTGGATAAGCAGTTGGCCGAGTTCACGAAGCTGGGAAAGCGGAACCGCCGTGCCGTTGATAAAACCGCGGGAACGGCCGTCGCTGCTGATGACGCGGCGGAGTAAACACTCACGTCCATCTTCGAGCTGGTTCTGTTCCAGCCAGCGCTGGGCGGCAGGGGTGTCTTTCAGGGAGAAACGGGCGCACAGGTCGGCACGGTTGGCGCCCATGCGCACCATATCGCCCTCTGCGCGGCCGCCAAGGCACAAGCCGAGGGCATCAATGGCAATGGATTTACCTGCACCGGTTTCCCCGGTGATCGCCGTCATGCCGCTGTGGAAATCGATCTCAAGCTCACGAACAATGGCAAAGTTGCTGATGGTCAGTTGTGCCAGCATAATTGTTTTCCTGTATGAAAAACCATAACTGTGTTTTCATACAGTATAAACTGGTTTTTTATACAGTAAAGTACTGGATGCAGAATCAGAACAATTTTTTTGACCAGCCAAGCTTCGAGCTTAATGTGTTGAAATAGCTGTAATCTTTCGGATGAATCAGATTCAGGTGGTAATCACACCGGCGAATAAGCACATCTTCACCTTCCTGGATCGGCAGCGCTATCTGGCTGTCGCAGCTGATCTCCAGGTCGTTACGGCGGTGCGAGAAGCGCAGACGGATCGTGCTGTCGCCGTTGATGACCAGCGGGCGGGCGGAGAGCGTGTGCGGGAACATCGGCACCAGGGTAATGGCATCCAATGAGGGCGTCAGAATCGGGCCGCCGGCAGAAAGCGAGTAGGCGGTTGAGCCGGTCGGGGTGGAGATAATCAGCCCGTCAGAACGCTGGGAGAAGGCAAAGATCTCGTCGATATAAACTTCGAACTCGATCATGTGCGCCACTTTACCGGGGTGAAGGACCACCTCGTTAATCGCGGTGCTGATGCGCTTCTGGCAGTCCTGCTGGCACACCTGCGCTTCCAGTAAAAAGCGTTTTTCACTGATATAGTGGCCTTCCAGCACGTCGGCCAGCTGCTGCTGCGCATTGTCCGGGTCAAGGTCGGTTAAAAAGCCGAGATTGCCACGGTTGATGCCGATGACCTTAATGTCATAACGCGCCAGCGTGCGGGCCGCGCCGAGCATGTTGCCGTCGCCGCCCACCACCACGGCGAGATCGGCCTGTTGGCCTATTTCCGCCAGCGTGCCGGTTTTGACGCTCTTCAGCTGCAGCTCCTGAGCAATCTGCTGCTCGACCATCACTTCATAGCCTTTGCTACACAACCAGCGATACAACATTTCATGTGTCGTTAGTGCGGTAGGGTGACGCGGATGCCCGACGATCCCAATACACCTGAAATGATTATTCATTTTCTGGAGGTCCTTGTGCCTGATGAATGATGACAATCTGTCTTGTTCCCTTGAATCCCGGAAACTGATCCCCATAATAAGCGAAGTTAGCGAGATGAATGCAGAAAAACGCGGAGAAATTCATGAGTAGTAAAGAACAGAAAACGCCTGAGGGGCAAGCCCCTGAAGAAATTATCACGGAACAGCACGATGAAGTTGAGGCTGTAGAGCCAGACGCATCTGCTGAGCAGGTGGACCCGCGCGATGAAAAAATTGCGAATCTGGAAGCCCAGCTGGTAGAAGCACAGAATCGCGAACGCGATGGTGTTCTGCGCATCAAGGCAGAAATGGAAAACCTGCGTCGCCGTACCGAGCAGGACGTTGAGAAGGCGCATAAATTTGCGCTGGAGAAATTCGTCAACGAACTGCTGCCGGTAATCGATAGCCTCGATCGCGCGCTGGAAGTGGCTGACAAAGCTAATCCGGACAACGCGGCAATGATCGAAGGTATCGAACTGACGCTGAAATCCATGCTCGACGTGGTGCGTAAGTTTGGCGTGGAAGTAATTGCCGATACCGACGTTCCGCTGGATCCAAACGTTCACCAGGCGATTGCGATGGTTGAATCTGAAGAGATTGAAGCCGGTAAAGTGCTGGGCGTAATGCAGAAAGGTTACACCCTGAACGGCCGTACCATTCGCGCTGCGATGGTAACCGTGGCGAAAGCGAAAGCGTAATTCGCTATCCGTAGTGCCGGGTGGCGGCGTTCGCCTCACCCGGCCTATAACCTTACTCCGCGATACTTTCGCGCAGGGGTTTAACGGGCAGGACTTTCACCTGCTTGATCATATTGTCCTGCACGTCCAGGATATCAATATCGTACTGCTCAATGCGCACCCGCGTGCCCGCCGCCGGGATCTCTTCCAGCGCTTCCAGAATCATCCCGTTAATGGTGCGAGCCTCATCTTCCGGCAAATGCCAGTTAAAGGCTTTGTTGAGTTCGCGAATGTTCGCGCTGCCGTCAATCAGCACCGATCCGTCGTTTTGCGGGGTGACCTCTTCCGCGAGGGAAGGCGACATTGAGGTGGTAAAGTCCCCGACAATCTCTTCCAGAATATCTTCGACCGTCACCAGCCCCTGAATATCGCCGTACTCATTGACCACCAGGCCAACCTTCTTCTTGTTACGCTGGAATTTCACCAGCTGCGTGCTGAGGGGGGTTCCTTCCGGCACGTAGTAAATTTCGTCGGCGGCGCGCAGCATCACCTCTTTGGTGAACTCTTTTTTCTCGGTCATCAGACGGTAGGCTTCGCGCACGCGCAGCATGCTGATGGCGTCATCCAGCGAGTCGCGATAGAGCACAATGCGCCCGTGCGGGGAGTGCGTCAGCTGGCGAACGATGGCTTTCCAGTCGTCATTGATGTCGATACCGACGATTTCGTTACGCGGCACCATGATGTCGTTCACGCTCACCTTTTCCAGATCCAGCACCGACAGGAGCATGTCCTGATTGCGTCGGGAGATCTGCGAGCGGGATTCATGCACGATGGTGCGAAGCTCTTCTTTGCTGAGCGCGCTGCTGATGGTGACATCGGCCTTGATCCCCACCATCCGCATCAGGACGCGCGTCACCATGTTCAGCAGCCAGACCAGCGGCATCATCAGGATTAGCAGCGGTGCCAGCAGGAAGCTGCTCGGGTAGGCGACTTTCTCAGGGTAAAGCGCGGCGATGGTTTTCGGCAGCACTTCGGCAAACACCAGCACCACGAACGTCAGCACGCCGGTGGCAATCGCCACCCCGGCGTTGCCGTACAGGCGCATCCCGACGATGGTGCCGAGGGCAGAGGCCAGAATGTTGACGAGGTTGTTGCCGATGAGCACCAGGCTTATCAGGCGATCCGGCTTGCGGAGCAGTTTTTCAACGCGGCGTGCGGCACGGTTACCCTGTTTAGCACGATGCCGTAACCGGTAGCGGTTTAAGGTCATCATGCCGGTTTCCGAGCCGGAGAAATAGGCGGAGATGACCACCATGACGATCAGCGTAACGATCAGCGTGGTGGTAGAGATGTGTTCCAGGGGGAACTCCTTTGTTTCTTAGCCAGCAAATTGCTGTATGAAGCGGCTGCCAAAATAGGCAAGGGTGAGAATGCCCGCACCCGCGACGTTGAACCAGACCACGCGACGACCGCGCCAGCCTTCATGATAATGGCCCCATAACAGGACAATATAGACAAACCACGCGATGATGGAGAGCACCGCTTTATCGATATTCTCCACGCTGAACAGGTTCTTCATGTAAAACAGGCCCGTGCAGAGCGTCAGCGTCAGCAGCACCACGCCCACCTGGGTGATGTGGAACATCTTGCGCTCAATGACCATCAGCGGCGGCATTTCATGGTTAAAGGCCAGCTTTTTGTTTTTCAGCTGATAGTCAATCCATGCGAGCTGCATGGCGTAAAGCGCGGCGATGATCAGCGTCGCGTAGGCAAAGAGCGACAGGCCGATGTGCACCAGCATCCCCGGGGTAGCCTCCAGATGCGTAATAAACTCATTAGGCATAAAGGTGGCGAGGGCCAGATTGATCAGCGCGAAGGTGTAGACAATCGGCAGCAGCAGCCAGCCGCGATTTTTAGACGCGACGATGGTCATCACCGTACAGATCATCAGGCTGACCAGCGAGCCGACGTTGAGGACGCTCAGGTTTTGCACGCTGCCGTCGCCGGGAATGATGCGTGATTCCAGCGCAAAGGCGTGGCTAATCAGTGCGATGACCGCAGAAAGAATAGCCATGCGCCGCCAGCCGCTGTTTTTTTGCAGCAGTCCGGGAACGATCAGCGCGAGGCTGACAGAGTAGGCAACAAGGGCGATCAGTGCGAAAACAGGCATATAGGCATCGACAGTTGTCTTAATAAGAAAGAGAAGCAGTATAACGTTACGTGACGCCTGCTCCAACCGTTGCATAACAACAAAGACGCCTTCATGTTATACTCCGGCAAAATTCTGTGTATGTGTCGCCCATGGCGGCCCAACGTTTCTACTCAGGCGAGAGACAATGTTTGATAATTTAACCGATCGTTTGTCGCGCACGCTGCGCAACATCAGCGGCCGCGGACGCCTTACTGAAGAGAACATCAAGGAAACGCTGCGCGAAGTGCGCATGGCGCTGCTGGAAGCAGACGTCGCGTTGCCGGTTGTTCGCGATTTTATCAACCGCGTAAAAGAGAAGGCGGTTGGTCATGAAGTTAACAAGAGCCTGACCCCGGGTCAGGAGTTCGTCAAAATCGTTCGTAATGAACTGGTTTCGGCGATGGGCGAAGAGAACCAGGTGCTTAACCTGGCGGCTCAGCCACCGGCCGTGGTGCTGATGGCGGGCCTGCAGGGTGCGGGTAAAACCACCAGCGTCGGTAAGCTGGGTAAGTTCCTGCGTGAAAAGCACAAGAAGAAAGTGCTGGTGGTCTCTGCGGACGTCTATCGCCCGGCGGCGATCAAACAGCTGGAAACCCTGGCAGAGCAGGTTGGCGTGGATTTCTTCCCGTCCGACGTGGCGCAGAAGCCTGTCGACATCGTTAACGCCGCGCTGAAAGAGGCGAAGCTGAAATTCTATGACGTGCTGCTGGTGGATACCGCCGGTCGTCTGCACGTCGACGAAGCGATGATGGACGAGATCAAGCAGGTGCATGCCTCTATCAACCCGGTAGAGACCCTGTTCGTTGTCGACGCCATGACCGGTCAGGATGCGGCGAATACCGCGAAAGCGTTTAACGAAGCGCTGCCGTTAACCGGCGTGGTGCTGACCAAAGTGGACGGTGACGCCCGCGGCGGTGCGGCGCTCTCTATTCGTCACATCACCGGTAAGCCGATTAAATTCCTCGGCGTGGGCGAGAAAACCGAAGCGCTGGAGCCGTTCCACCCGGACCGTATTGCCTCCCGTATTCTCGGCATGGGCGACGTACTGTCGCTGATCGAAGATATCGAGAGCAAGGTTGACCGCGCGCAGGCCGAGAAGCTGGCCAGCAAGCTGAAAAAAGGTGACGGTTTCGATCTCACCGACTTCCTTGAGCAACTGCGTCAGATGAAAAACATGGGCGGCATGGCCAGCCTGATGGGCAAACTGCCGGGCATGGGCCAGATCCCTGACAACGTGAAAGCGCAGATGGATGACAAGGTGCTGGTGCGTATGGAGGCGATCATCAACTCGATGACCCTCAAAGAACGCGCAAACCCGGATATCATCAAAGGTTCCCGTAAACGCCGTATCGCAGCCGGTTGCGGCATGCAGGTGCAGGACGTTAACCGCCTTCTGAAACAGTTCGACGACATGCAGCGCATGATGAAGAAAATGAAGAAAGGCGGCATGGCGAAGATGATGCGCGGCATGAAAGGGATGATGCCTCCCGGTTTTCCAGGGCGTTAATCGCTTTTGAGATTGCTTTTTGCCCGAAAATGAGTAAAATTTTCGGGCTTTTAATATGACACCCGGGCTCCGTTCCTCGATGGGGCCCGGTTGTTTTATTCACACAAGAGGATGTTATGGTAACTATTCGTTTAGCACGTCACGGCGCTAAAAAGCGTCCGTTCTACCAGGTTGTTGTGACTGACAGCCGTAATGCACGCAACGGTCGCTTCATCGAGCGCGTTGGTTTCTTCAACCCACTGGCCGCTGGCGCAGAAGAAGAAACTCGTCTGGATCTGGATCGTATCGCTCACTGGGTTGGCCAGGGCGCTACTGTTTCCGATCGCGTTGCTACGCTGATCAAAGCAGCAAACAAAGCAGCTTAATCTGTCACGGTGGTCATGATGAGCAATAAAGTACCTGTTGAACCGATCGTATTGGGAAAAATGGGTTCTTGCTACGGTATCCGTGGTTGGCTCAGAGTGTTTTCCTCCACTGAAGACGCTGATAGCATTTTTGATTACCAGCCTTGGTTTATCCAGAAAGGCGGTAAGTGGGAAGAGGTCGAGCTGGAAAGCTGGCGTCACCACAATCAGGACATCATCATCAAGCTGAAAGGCGTTGACGATCGTGATGCCGCGAATGCGCTGACTAATTGTGAAATTGTCGTGGATTCGTCGCAGTTGCCACAGCTGGAAGAGGGCGACTACTACTGGAAAGACCTTATGGGTTGCCAGGTAGTCACTACCGAAGGCTACAGCCTGGGGAAAGTCATCGATATGATGGAAACCGGGTCGAATGACGTTCTCGTCATTAAGGCAAACCTGAAAGATGCATTTGGCATCAAGGAGCGGTTGGTCCCGTTCCTCGATGGACAGGTTATCAAGAAAGTCGATCTCACTACTCAAACCATTGAAGTAGATTGGGATCCTGGTTTTTAAATTCTCCGGATAAACGGTAAAAGACGGCGCTATGTGGATTGGCATAATTAGCCTGTTTCCTGAAATGTTCCGCGCGATTACCGATTACGGGGTAACTGGCCGGGCAGTAAAGAATGGCCTGCTGAGCATCCAGAGCTGGAGTCCTCGTGACTTTACTCATGACCGGCACCGTACCGTGGACGATCGTCCTTACGGCGGCGGACCGGGGATGCTAATGATGGTGCAACCCTTACGGGACGCCATTCACACAGCAAAAGCCGCGGCAGGTGAAGGCGCAAAGGTGATTTATCTGTCACCTCAGGGACGCAAGCTTGATCAAGCGGGCGTGAGCGAACTGGCGACGAATCAAAAGCTGATTCTGGTCTGTGGGCGCTACGAAGGGATAGATGAGCGCGTAATTCAAACCGAGATTGACGAAGAATGGTCTATCGGCGATTACGTTCTCAGCGGTGGTGAGTTACCGGCAATGACGCTGATTGACTCCGTCGCCCGGTTCATTCCGGGGGTTCTGGGCCATGAAGCTTCGGCAACGGAAGATTCCTTTGCTGACGGGTTGCTGGACTGTCCACACTATACTCGTCCTGAAGTGTTAGAAGGGATGGAAGTACCGGCGGTGTTACTGTCTGGAAACCATGCCGAGATACGTCGCTGGCGTTTGAAGCAGTCGCTGGGCCGAACCTGGCTTAGAAGACCTGAACTTCTGGAAAACCTGGCTCTGACTGAAGAGCAAGCAAAGTTGCTGGCCGAGTTCAAAACTGAACACGCGCACCAGCAGCATGAACATGATGGGAATGCGTAATACGCTCCCGAATATCAGTTTACCCAGGATAAGAGATTAAATTATGAGCAACATTATTAAGCAACTTGAACAAGAGCAGATGAAGCAGGACGTACCTTCCTTCCGTCCAGGTGACACCGTGGAAGTGAAAGTATGGGTTGTTGAAGGTTCCAAAAAACGTCTGCAGGCATTCGAGGGCGTGGTTATCGCTATTCGTAACCGCGGTCTGCACTCTGCATTCACTGTTCGTAAAATTTCCAACGGCGAAGGCGTTGAGCGTGTCTTCCAGACTCACTCTCCGGTAGTTGACAGCATTGCTGTTAAACGTCGTGGTGCTGTACGTAAAGCTAAACTGTACTACCTGCGTGAGCGTACTGGTAAGTCTGCTCGTATTAAAGAGCGTCTGAACTAAGATTCGCTTAAGCGACATCCTGTTAGAAAGGGCTGGCCGAAAGGCTGGCCCTTTTTTTATCCCATCGCACCTCTCGCGTTAACCCTTTTGTCATAAATCATTTACAATGCTTGCCTCTTGAATGGAGGGGAAGTGGATAACGTACTGCATCAGCCTGACCGGAAACGCGCAGCGGCATTGACCGCGCTGTTCGCGATCCTGCTGATCGTGGTAGCACCGCTTATCTCCGTCTCGTTGCAGAAAGATCCCATGAGCGCCATGCCGGGCATGCATCATGACATGAGCATGATGTCGATGGACGAGCATCACGGCGATATGCCGCACACGATGCCTGTCGACCATGCTGAAGCGTGCGGCTACTGCGTGTTGTTAGCGCATGTCCCTGGCGTGATGCTGGCGCTCATCATCCTGCTCAGCGTGGTGCTGCAGAGGCTTCGCGTTAAGCCGCCGCGTCAGGCGGTCAACCACTGGCACTTCTTCCCCTGGCTTTACCCTGATACCCGCGCGCCGCCGCGACAGTCTGCTTTTTCCCTTTAAAAACAAAATCGATAACTTTTTGCCTTAAAAAGGAAAAGTATGACTACCTGCACTCCGCGCGCGGCATGGGGAAACCTGCTGCGTCGCCTCCATTTCTACGTCGGGCTGTTTGTCGGCCCGTTTATCTTCTTCGCCGCGCTGACCGGGACGCTATATGTGGCGACCCCGCAGCTGGAAAACGCACTCTACCGGCACGCGCTCCACGCGGATTCCGTGGGCGAGCCGCAGCCTCTGGCAGAACAAATCGCCGCGGCGGAAAAAACCGTTGGATCAGATTTACGTTTGCACGCCGTGCGTCCGGGGCTGGTTGAGGGCGAAACCACCCGCGTGATGTTCGCTGACCCGAAACTTGGGCCATCGGAGAACCGGGCTATCTTTATCGATCCGGTGAGCCTGGCGGTGCTGGGAGATCTGACGGTATACGGCACCAGCGGGATTTTACCCCTGCGTCAGACCATTGATTACCTGCATACTTCTCTGATGCTGGGCGACATTGGGCGCCTTTACAGCGAGCTTGCGGCCTCGTGGATGTGGGTTGCCGCGCTGGGCGGTGTTGCCCTGTGGTTTTATACCCGACCCAAACGGCGGATCAACAATCGCTTCCAGAACCGGCGTCGGGTGCACGTGACGCTGGGCTGGGTTCTGCTGGGTGGAATGCTGCTGTTCTCCGCAACCGGCCTGACCTGGTCCCAGTGGGCTGGCGGGAACGTGGATAAGCTGCGGGCAGAGATGAACTGGCTCACCCCGCAGGTGAACACGACGCTATCCGGCCAACATGAGGTTATGGATGAACATGCCGAACACCGTGGTCATCACGGTGGGATGATGATGCCGGAAATGGCGATGGATTTGACGCAGTTTGACGGAGTGTTAAGCGCGGCGCGTAAAGCGGGGATTGATGCCAACAGGCTGGAGATCCGCCCGGCGAAAACGATGGATCGTGCCTGGATCGTGACGGAAATCGATCGCAGCTGGCCGACCCAGGTCGATGCCGTTGCGGTTGATCCTTCTACGATGCAGGTTCTGGACAGAACCCGATTCGAGGATTTCCCGCTAATGGCAAAACTGACCCGCTGGGGCGTGGATTTCCATATGGGGATCTTATTTGGGCTGGTAAATCAGCTGCTGCTCGTGGCGTTTGGTCTTTCCCTGTGCGTGCTCATTATCTGGGGATACCGGATGTGGTGGATGCGTCGCCCGGCGCAATCGGCAGTGAGTCCGGTACTGACGCTTTGTCAGAGCTGGCTGGCGCTGTCAGGATGGGGAAGAGGCGTTACGGTGGTAACCAGCGTACTGTTGGGGTTGGCCCTGCCGATCATGGGCGCGAGTCTGGCGCTGTTTGTTCTGGTGGACTGGCTGCGCTGGCGAGCGGCAACCAGGGTGACGCTCGCCGAATCATCCGCTAAATAACCCTATGGCGTGCTGATAACCACTGCGACGCGGCGGTTTTCAGCGCGCCCTTGGGGGGTACTGTTGCTCGCAACCGGGTATTTTTGACCTAATCCCCGCGTGGTGAGATTGCTGCGCGGGATATTTGCACCCTTAGCCCAGGCTTCGGCCACCGCATTGGCGCGTTTTAACGACAGCGCTTCGTTGTAGCTTTCTTCCCCGTAGTTATCCGTGTGACCGTCCATTCGCGCGTGGTTCAGCCCGGTTTCCGCCAGGCGAGAGGCCATGGACTGGATCTGTGTTTCACTTTCCGGGCGCAGCCTGGCGTCATTTTTATCAAACAGGATGGTGTCCGATATGCCAAGCGACCAGTCACCGTTCAGTTCGTTAAAACCGTAAGACTTCATCGCCGCAATTTGCTCAGGAGTGAATTTGCCTTCCGGCGGCGACTGACAGCCTGCCAGAATCAGTGAGGCCAATACTATCGGCGCGAAGTAACGTTTTAACATAGAATTTCCTTTCTAACTTATTGTTTTCGTACGCTGGTTTTTAACCTGGTACATGTTGCGGTCAGCCCTCTCCAGTAATGCTTCCACGGAAGCATTTTCCCACGCCAGAGCAAAGCCAATGCTGAGTGACATCGATGCTTTTTGTCCGTTATGAAGATCAAACGGACGGATAAATTGCTGCGAAAGCGCAGCACAAATGTGTTGAACCTCAAGCTCAGAGTGCACGCCGTACAGCACCATGGCGAATTCGTCACCGCCAAGCCGGTATGCCTGGTGACGTTTGTCGCCAAACTCCATCATCCTGCTGGCGACTTCAATCAGCACGCAGTCTCCTGCCGCGTGTCCCCAGGTGTCGTTAATAAACTTAAAATTATCACCGTCGAGGAAGAGCAGGGCCGAGTTTGTTTTAGCTGAAGGGTCGTTCATTAAGGCTGCAATGCTGTTACGAAATGCCGCACGGTTGGCAAGACCGGTAAGCGGGTCGTGCATGGCGGTACGCAACAGCTGGGCGTTCTTCGCCTGAAGCTTCAGCTGCCACTCTTCCATTTCATCCAGAAGACTGTTGAAGTCCTCGCCGAACTGGTGAAATTCTTCGATACGGCCGTCTTTCACCCGGCGGGAAAAGTTGCGGTTCGTGCGTACGTCATGCACGACGTCGGTAATGTTCTGCAGGGCTGTGACCATTCCACGATGCAAAGACTGGGTGATGATGAGCGCGACGACGGTGGCAAAGAGAATGCAGCCGGTCAGTACGGCAAACGACGTCCAGATGAAATGGCTGATCAAACTGTCGCGTGCGGTAAGGCGGATTTCGCCGATCGTTAAGCCGTTATGCATGATGGGCTGCGCAACCGGTACGGGGAAAAGCCAGCGACTGACCAGTGCGCCCAGCGTGTCGTTGTTATCCTCCGGGTTCCAGGACCAGTAGGCGAACCGCTTTTTATGCGCGTTAATCACCTCCGCCGCGGCAAACTGCCCCTGTTTGCCCAGGGCGGCAAGCGTTTCGCTGGCCGCGAGCGAGTCGTTGAAAACCAGCGAGGCTTCCAGGCTGTGGCTCATTGTGGCGCCGGTTAATTCGAGATTCTTTTGCGCGTATTGTTTTAAGGTTACGACGGAGGCAAAACAGAGCAACAGCCATATTAACGTCATGGTGATAATGACGCTTATCATGCTGTTTCGCCTCAATGTTCTTTTAAACGTCGGACGTGATGTTGAAGTGAAATCTTTATCCATGCTGCTTATTCCGTGCCAGCATTAATACATCCGGATTGACTCTTACGCCACTGCGCGTCAATGCATCCAGGTTGACGGAAAACCGTACCTGGCCGCGATCGATCATCAGGCAAAAGGCACTGCCAATTACACATTCCGGATTTTGCTCTGAGATTAATAGCAACGCTCTGCCCTGATATTGACTTATTAATTCAAGTTGTTTTGCCGGTGATTCAGATCCGAAATAAATCGCATCGCACGTCGCGGCCAGGGCTTCCCGATCGTTATGTACAATAACGGGGGTATAAGGTAACTCGTTGTGCCCTTCGTCGCCGCTGAGGGCATGCGTATAGTGAGAAGTGGCGTAGACGCAGAGTTTAGGTTGCCCGGTAAGTGACGGCCATCGCGTATAGCTCACAATGCCTGAGACAATTGAGCGTACCGATTTATCCGTTTCCGTAAGTGCGCCTGCCGTCGTTGGGCCCACCATAAGGAACAGCATTAACACCAGAGTGAGTCGGAATAAAGAGATCAAGAATGAATTTCTCACCAGAATCCGCCACATCGCTCCGGAAATAGACGTCCTTAAGAGTTGTGGGCAGAATACCATTGTTTATCAGATCCGTCATTATGTCAGAAATAGCATGAGGCCAACCTAAGCTAAATCCTACTGTTGTGTATTTTCCGGTGGATAAAAACAGACTTAATTGAGTCTGCTGGAGCGCATACTTTCATCCATCCCTTTCTGCCATGACGCACGCAGTATTGCCGTGTTTTCGGCAGTATCGCAGCTGGCAGGGAAAGATTTCCCTGCTAATCCCCAGGCATGAATAAATCCTTCTTCGCAGACTTTCTTCTGACCATCGGCATAGCCGCGAAGATATTCACTACGATCGACGTGCGTGTCGTTAAAACTATCGGCCAGGGCCTGGTTATCTTTAACCGGCAGGCCATTCATGGCGTCTTCTTTACCGGCATCAAACCAGGATGGGCTGGTCCAGTCGGGCTGGAAGGTGTAAGGATTGATCTGACAGCCCGTTAAAAACAGCGACAACAGCGCGAGAGCAATTGAACGCATAGCCATTCTCCTTTTTTCTTCAGCATAGCCTGGCTAAAGAGAATTCGTATGTAATTTAAACTTTACGTTTTTATCGGCTGATTTTTGCAATAAATTGGCTTGTGTAAACTAATGTGTACGTATTTTGGATTGAAATGTTTACTTTTTATGGTATCGTGGTTTCACCTCTTTGAGGAAAACAACTATCGCAAACGAGCTTTACAGGATCGCCATCATGCAAAAAGACGCGCTGAACAACGTACATATCACTGACGAACAGGTTTTAATTACTCCGGATCAACTGAAAGCGGAGTTTCCGCTGAGCGTCGCGCAGGAGGCTCAGATTGAGCACTCTCGCCAGACCATTTCTGACATTATCGCCGGCCGCGATCCGCGCCTGCTGGTGGTATGCGGTCCTTGCTCCATTCACGATCCTGAAACCGCCATTGAGTACGCTCGTCGATTTAAAACATTAGCGGAGGAGGTCAGCGATAGCCTCTATCTGGTGATGCGCGTCTATTTTGAGAAGCCACGTACTACCGTCGGCTGGAAAGGGTTGATTAACGATCCGCACATGGATGGCTCGTTTGATGTGGAAGCAGGCCTGAAGATTGCGCGTCGCCTGCTGGTGGAGCTGGTCAGCATGGGGCTGCCGCTGGCAACCGAAGCGCTGGATCCTAATAGTCCTCAATACCTGGGCGATCTGTTCAGCTGGTCCGCGATTGGCGCGCGTACCACGGAATCGCAAACCCACCGCGAGATGGCGTCGGGCCTGTCGATGCCGGTTGGTTTTAAAAACGGTACCGATGGCAGCCTGGCGACGGCGATCAACGCCATGCGTGCTGCCGCCATGCCGCACCGTTTTGTCGGTATCAACCAGGCGGGCCAGGTATGCCTCCTGCAAACGCAGGGCAACCCCGATGGCCATGTGATCCTGCGCGGCGGGAAAGCCCCGAACTACAGCCCGGCGGACGTGGCCCAGTGTGAAAAAGAGATGGAGCAGGCGGGACTGCGCCCGGCACTGATGGTAGATTGCAGTCATGGTAATTCGAATAAAGATTACCGTCGCCAGCCAGCGGTTGCGGAATCTGTGGTCGCACAGATCAAAGATGGCAATCGTTCGATTATCGGTCTGATGATTGAGAGCAATATTCATGAAGGCAATCAGTCATCTGAACAACCGCGCAGTGCCATGAAGCACGGCGTCTCCGTGACGGATGCCTGCATCAGTTGGGAGACGACCGATGCGCTGCTGCGTGAGATCCACAAAGATTTGAACGGCCAGCTGGCGACGCGTCTGGCTTAAGAGGTTTAGTTATGGTTGCTGAATTGACCGCACTGCGCGATCAAATTGATGAAGTGGATAAGGCGCTGCTGGATCTGCTGGCGCGCCGTATGGCGCTGGTTGCCGAAGTGGGTGAGGTGAAAAGCAAATACGGCCTGCCGATTTACGTCCCGGAGCGCGAGGCCTCCATGCTGGCCTCCCGTCGCAAAGAGGCGCAGGCGCTGGGCGTTTCTCCGGATTTGATTGAAGATGTTCTGCGTCGCGTGATGCGGGAGTCCTATTCCAGCGAAAACGACAAGGGCTTTAAAACTCTCTGCCCGTCCCTGCGTCCGGTGGTGATTGTCGGCGGTGCAGGGCAGATGGGGCGTCTGTTTGAAAAAATGCTGACGCTGTCTGGCTATCAGGTGCGCATTCTGGAAAAAGAGGACTGGGCGCAGGCACCGGAACTCATGAAAGATGCCGGGATGGTTATCGTCAGCGTGCCGATCCACGTGACGGAGCAGATCATCGAAAAGCTGCCTCCTTTGCCGAAAGATTGCATCCTGGTGGATCTGGCCTCTGTCAAAAATGGTCCGCTACAGGCCATGCTGGCTGCACATACCGGCCCGGTGCTGGGCCTGCACCCAATGTTTGGCCCGGACAGCGGCAGCCTGGCTAAGCAGGTGGTGGTTTACTGCGATGGTCGTCAGCCGGAAGCCTATCAGTGGTTCCTGGAGCAGATTCAGGTATGGGGTGCGCGACTGCACCGCATCAGCGCGGTCGAGCACGATCAGAACATGGCGTTCATTCAGGCGCTGCGCCACTTTGCGACGTTTGCCTACGGCCTGCATCTGGCGGAAGAGAACGTGCAGCTTGAACAGCTGCTGGCACTCTCTTCACCGATCTATCGTCTGGAGCTGGCGATGGTCGGCCGCCTGTTCGCGCAGGATCCGCAGCTTTACGCGGACATTATTATGTCCTCCGAGAACAACCTGGCGCTGATCAAGCGCTACTATCAGCGCTTTGGGGAAGCCATTACGCTGCTGGAGCACGGAGACAAGCAGGCGTTTATCGACAGCTTCCGCAAGGTCGAGCACTGGTTTGGCGATTACGCGCAGCGTTTCCAGAGTGAGAGCCGGACGCTGTTGCGCCAGGCAAATGACAGTCGCCAGTAATGCGATGATGTATATACTGAAAGCCAGCATCGCTGGCTTTTTTCATTTTGGGGAACTGTCATGGCCGAACCGCAGCTGCTGTTGAATTACACCGGGCATCTGCCTGAATGCCCGACGTGGAGCGCAGAAGAGCACGCGCTCTACTGGGCCGATATTCTGGAAGGGGAGATCCACCGCTACCATCTGCCAACGGCGGAACACACCGTGCTTTCTTTTCACGAGGAGGTGGGCTGTTTCGCGCTGCGCGAGCGCGGCGGGTTTATCGTCGCCATGCGCAATGGCATCTGGCTTGCCGATAAGCATGGCCTTCTGCAGCGCAAGGTGTGCGATAACCCCTCTAACCCGCAGCTGGCGCGTTTTAACGATGGGGGCACCGACCATCAGGGCCGGTTCTATGCGGGCACGTTCTGGGGACCGGGAGATTACAACGGCGCCCTGCTGATGCGCATCGACAACGACCTGACGCCGAAGGTGATCCAGTGCGATATTCACGGGCACAACGGCTTAGCGTTTAGCCCGGATAAGCAGTGGATGTTTACCTCAGACACGCCAAACGGTGTGATTTACCGTACGCCGCTTGATGAGCAGGGCGAACCCGGCAGGCGCGAGGTGTTTCGTCAGTTTAAAGAGGGCGAAGGGATACCAGACGGCGCGGCGATGGACGTGGATGGCTGCTACTGGAGCGCGCTGTTTGACGGCTGGCGCATCGCGCGTTTTTCACCGCAAGGGGAGCAGTTGGAAGAGTATCGCATGCCGGTACGTTGTCCGACGATGGTTTGCTTTGGCGGCGATGATATGAAAACGCTGTTTATTACCACCACGCGGGAAAATATGGATGCGGGGGAGGTGGCGAAATATCCGCTCTCCGGCGCCATCTTCACCCTGCCGGTTAACGTGGCAGGGATGAAGAAAAGCCGTTTTATCGAACGTTAGATCGGATCGACCGGCACCACGTTTTCGCTCGGGTAGCAGCCCAGCACTTTCATGGAACGCGTGATCTCGCCCAGCTCGCGCAGGGCTTTCTGCATGGAAGCAGATTCCAGGTTGGCCTGGATATCGAGGTAGAACATCTCTTCCCACGGGTTACCGTGGATTGGGCGCGATTCCAGCCGGGTCATGATCAGGTTGTGATTACGCAGTACCAGCAGGGCTTCAACCAGCGCACCGGCCTGTTGGCCGGTGGCCATCAGCAGCGTGGTTTTGGCCGGTACCTGGTCAGACACATTGATTGCCTTGCGGGCCAGCACCACGAAGCGGGTAATGTTTTGCGTCTGGTTTGCCAGGTTGCGTTCCAGCACCTGTAAACCATACAGCGCGCCGCCCGCTTCGCTGCCGAGCGCCGCGACGGTGGGAGAGTTCGCCTGGGCGACTTTTTCCATCGCCGCCGAGGTGCTTTCGGTGTACTCAATTTTCCAGTTCGGATAGCGGTTCAGGAACTGGCTGCACTGCTGGAACGGCTGCGGGTGGCTGTAGACGGTTTCGATCGTGTTCAGGTCCGTTGAACCGGAGACCAGCACGCAGTGATCGATAGGGATCGTCAGCTCGCCGACCAGCGACAGGCTGGTGTGCTGCAGCAAGTCGTAGACATCGTTGATGGCGCCGGAGCTGGTGTTTTCAATCGGCACCACGGCGTAATCCGCCTGGCCGGTCTCGACCTGGTTAAAAATGTCGGCAAACTTCGCGCAGCCGCTTTCAATAAATTCTTCGAAATGGCGAGCGGCATACTGACGTGCGGCCAGGTGTGAATAGGAGCCCTTTGGCCCGAGGAAAGCGATACGCGCAGAGTGCGGATTGGTTTTATTGAGATGCTGCTGGAGTAGCGCTTGCTGGGTCAGAACGGAGTCTTCGATGATGAGCTGGAACAACCGGGTGATGTAGTGGGCATCGAGGTGATGCGCTTTGCCGAGCTGAATGAGCCGTTCCAGCAGATCCCGCTCGCGGTCGATATCACGGACCGGACGATGGGAGTCCAGTTTGGCTTTACCCACTTCAACGGCAAGGGCGCGGCGTTCGGCCAGCAGCGCCAGCAGTTTCTCATCCAGCGCGCTGATTTTTACGCGCAGATCCAGTAACGGGTTTTCCGGTGTCATAGTGTTGCCTGTCTCATCTTATCGTTATCAATAAAAAAGGCCCCCCGGTGTGGGAGGCCTTGTTGTTCGTCTTCGCATTCTTTATCACACGACGAAACGCCTCCCGTTCAGGGGAAGGTAAAAAAGAATGCGAAGAAGAACGGCGTAAGTTTCATAAAGTCATCCTGTGAGTGATACCGTTAAAGTACCCGTACTGTTTTCACCCTGTCAATAAAAAACAAAAAACGCGCCCGAAGGCGCGTTGGCGGTACACTCAATTTAAAGGATTACTCTTCTTCAACTTCTTCCGCGAAGCTGGCGTCTTTCACCGATGTTGCGGCGCGACGGGCTTCACCTTTGTGTTGCACTTTATTGAGCTGCCGTTCCAGCTTGTTGATCAAATCGTTAATAGCGGTGTACATATCCTCGTGTTTTGCGCTGGCGACCAGATGGCCGTTTGGAGTATTGATAGTTGCGTCAGCGATGAAACCCTGCGGCTCCTTGGACAGGATGATATGTGGATTAATCAAATGTGTTTGCCATTTATCCAGTTTGGCGAGACGGTCTGCGACGTGCTGGCGAATTGCCGGAGTAATTTCCATTTGTTTACTGGTAATGTTCATTGTCATAAATTTTACCTCTTGTCTTTCCGTCTTGGTGATTCCAGCATACCCGACCTAATGTCAAAATGTGTGATTTAGATCACGTTATTTTGTCGGTTTTTGTCAGGGAATCTTTTTTGTGAGGCAGGGCAGGAAGAGGTGAGATTTACCTTGTAGAAGGCATAAATTGGGGCCATAGTTGACAGGATGTGTTGAGGCTAGCGCGCTTCAGCGACGCTCAGAAACGAATAAAAAAACGGCAGCCCGAAGGCTGCCGTTTTGCATTGAGGCAAAATCAGGTGTTGCTGCTGTTCGCGGCGATGATTTTCGCCACTTTTTCAGCCTGAGCGGTCATCTGCATCTGACGGTAAGCATTTTCCATCAGCTTCAGGCCGTCGCGCGTTGCCTGAGTATCCGGGTAATCACGCAGCATACCTTCTACGCGGTTAACCACGGCAACCCATGCGCCACGGCGGGTATAATATTCCGCCACGGAGTATTCATATTTCGCCAGACGATCTTTCAGGAACACCAGACGTTTGGTGGCGTCGGTCACGTACTGGCTGTTCGGATAGCCGCGCACCAGCTTGGAGAAGTCATTGAAGGCATCACGCGCATGCTGCGGGTCACGGTCGGAACGATCCACGCCGAAGAAGCCCTGCAGCGCACTGTCGTCCAGCGCCATGTTGGTGAGGCCGCGCATGTACATCACGTAGTCGATGTTAGGATGAGTCGGGTTCAGACGCATGAAACGATCGATGGTTGCCTGAGCCAGCGGCAGATCGGCATTTTTATAGTATGCGTAGATGAGATCTAACTGTACCTGCTGCGAATACGGACCAAATGGATAGCGATTATCCAACGCTTCCAGTTGCGTTATCGCCTGTTTCCAGTTACCGTCCTGCAACTTTTGTTGTGCAGTCGCATAGATTTCATTCGGCGGATTGTCAGGGACCTGTTCATTTGAACCGGAGCAGCCCACCAAAGCCAGGCTCAACGTGGCCGCTGCCACCAGATATTTCATGCGCGTCATGACGTTTTGACTTTCCTCAAATGTTTGTCCGGGAGAAACTCTGTTCCTGCTCCCGATTAAGACCAGCTACAATAGCACACTATATTAAACGGCAAAGCCGTAAAACCCAACGTTAAACGAAGAAGCAGTTTATGGCACAACGAGTAGAACTCACCGCAACAGTCTCCGAAAATCAGCTCGGTCAACGCTTAGATCAGGCTTTGGCCGAATTGTTCCCTGATTATTCGCGTTCACGCATAAAAGAATGGATCCTTGACCAGCGCGTGCTGGTAAACGGCAAGATCTGGGACAAACCAAAAGAGAAAGTGTTAGGTGGGGAAGCTGTCGCCATCAATGCTGAAATCGAAGAGGAAATCCGCTTCGAGCCGCAGGATATCCCACTGGACATCGTCTATGAAGATGATGACATTCTGGTGATCAACAAGCCGCGCGACCTGGTTGTTCATCCGGGCGCGGGGAACCCTGACGGTACGGTACTTAACGCACTTCTCCATTACTATCCACCGATCGCGGATGTCCCGCGCGCGGGCATCGTGCACCGTCTGGATAAAGACACCACGGGTTTGATGGTGGTGGCGAAGACCGTTCCTGCTCAGACACGTCTGGTGGAGTCGCTGCAGCTGCGCGAAATCACCCGTGAGTATGAAGCGGTAGCCATTGGGCATATGACCTCTGGCGGAACGGTGGAGGAGCCTATCAGCCGTCACCCAACCAAGCGTACCCATATGTCGGTGCATCCGATGGGTAAACCGGCGGTGACGCACTATCGCATTATGGAACACTTCCGTATTCATACGCGCCTGCGTCTGCGTCTGGAAACCGGGCGTACTCACCAGATCCGTGTGCATATGGCCCACATTACCCATCCGCTGGTGGGCGATCAGGTCTACGGTGGCCGTCCGCGTCCGCCTAAAGGCGCATCGGATGAGTTCATCAGCGTATTGCGTAAATTCGATCGTCAGGCGCTGCACGCGACGATGCTGCGTCTTTACCATCCTATCACCGGCATTCAGATGGAGTGGCATGCGCCTATCCCTCAGGATATGGTGGATCTTATTGACGCCATGCGTGCTGATTTCGAAGAACATAAGGATCAAGTGGACTGGTTATGACCAAACTGATTGTCCCGGAGTGGCCATTGCCTGCTGGCGTGGCTGCCTGCAGTTCAACCCGCACTGGCGGTGTTAGCCAGGGCGCGTGGGAGTCATTGAACCTCGGTGCGCACTGTGGTGACAACCTGGAACACGTGGAAGAGAACCGCAGGCGTCTGTTTGCTGCGGGGAACTTGCCGTCGAAGCCGGTCTGGCTGGAACAGGTTCACGGCAAGGCGGTGCTGAAGTTGACGGGAGAACCCTATGCTTCTAAACGCGCTGATGCCTCTTACAGCAATACTCCGGGAACCGTTTGTGCCGTAATGACCGCCGATTGTCTGCCAGTGCTGTTCTGCAACCGTGCAGGTACCGAGGTGGCTGCAGCACACGCAGGCTGGCGTGGACTGTGTGAAGGCGTGCTGGAAGAAACCGTCGCCTGTTTTAAGGATGAGCCCGCCAATATTATGGCCTGGCTTGGCCCGGCCATTGGTCCTCGCGCTTTTGAAGTGGGCCCAGAGGTCCGCGACGCCTTTATGGATAAAGATCCGCAAGCGGTGGACTCCTTCCTGCCCTCTGGAGATAAATATCTGGCCGATATTTACCAGCTTGCGCGTCAGCGTTTGAATAACGTGGGCGTAACGCAGATCTCCGGCGGCGATCGCTGCACATTCACCGAAAAGGGTGATTTTTTCTCTTATCGCCGCGACAAGACCACTGGTCGTATGGCAAGTTTTATTTGGCTGATATAACCTAAAGAATCAAGACGATCCGGTACGTGCCGTTTTCTTTTCACATAATTCAGGTCATTAACCTTGAATAATTGAGGGATGACCTCATTTAATCTCCAGTAGCAAATTTGACCTGTTATGGGAGGAGTTATGCGTCTGGATCGTCTTACTAATAAATTCCAGCTTGCTCTCGCCGATGCCCAGTCCCTCGCACTGGGGCACGACAACCAATTTATCGAACCTCTTCATTTAATGAGCGCCTTGCTGAATCAGGAAGGGGGATCGGTACGTCCTTTATTAACGTCCGCTGGCATTAATGCTGGCCAGTTACGCACCGCTATCGATCAGGCGCTGAGCCGTTTGCCGCAGGTCGAAGGGACCGGCGGCGACGTTCAGCCGTCGCAGGATCTGGTACGCGTGCTGAACCTTTGCGACAAGCTGGCGCAAAAACGTGGGGACAACTTTATTTCGTCAGAGCTATTTGTTCTGGCGGCGCTTGAATCACGCGGTACCTTGACCGACCTGCTGAAATCTGCCGGTGCGACCACCGCCAATGTGACTCAGGCGATTGAGAAAATGCGCGGAGGTGAAAGCGTGAACGATCAGGGAGCCGAAGACCAACGTCAGGCTTTGAAGAAATTTACGGTCGATCTGACCGAGCGTGCTGAACAGGGCAAACTTGACCCGGTTATCGGCCGTGATGAAGAAATCCGCCGTACCATTCAGGTACTGCAGCGTCGTACCAAGAACAACCCGGTGCTGATTGGTGAACCGGGTGTCGGTAAAACCGCCATTGTTGAAGGGCTGGCGCAGCGTATCGTCAACGGTGAAGTGCCGGAAGGCCTGAAGGGCCGCCGCGTGCTGGCGCTGGACATGGGCGCGCTGGTGGCCGGTGCGAAATACCGCGGCGAGTTCGAAGAGCGCCTGAAAGGCGTGCTTAACGACCTGGCGAAGCAGGAAGGCAACGTCATTCTGTTTATCGATGAACTGCACACCATGGTCGGCGCGGGTAAAGCAGACGGCGCGATGGATGCCGGGAACATGCTGAAACCTGCGCTGGCGCGCGGTGAGCTTCACTGCGTCGGTGCCACTACGCTGGACGAATATCGTCAGTACATTGAGAAAGATGCTGCTCTTGAGCGTCGTTTCCAGAAAGTGTTTGTTGCTGAACCAAGCGTTGAAGATACCATTGCGATCCTGCGTGGTCTGAAAGAGCGCTATGAACTGCACCACCACGTGCAGATCACTGACCCGGCCATCGTTGCGGCGGCGACGCTTTCGCATCGTTATATCGCTGACCGTCAACTGCCGGATAAAGCGATCGACCTGATTGATGAAGCGGCGTCGAGCATTCGTATGCAGATTGACTCGAAACCTGAAGAGCTGGACCGGCTCGACCGACGCATCATTCAGCTCAAGCTGGAACAGCAGGCGCTGAAGAAAGAGTCTGATGAAGCCAGTAAGAAACGCCTCGATATGCTCAATGAAGAACTGGATGATAAAGAGCGCCAGTATTCTGAGCTGGAAGAAGAGTGGAAAGCCGAGAAAGCCTCGCTTTCCGGTACGCAGACCATCAAAGCTGAACTCGAACAGGCAAAAATTGCCATTGAGCAGGCTCGCCGTGTCGGCGATTTGGCGCGGATGTCTGAACTGCAGTACGGCAAAATTCCTGAGCTGGAAAAACAGCTTGAGATAGCGACGCAGTCAGAAGGGAAAACGATGCGTCTGTTGCGTAATAAAGTGACGGATGCCGAGATCGCGGAAGTGCTTGCTCGCTGGACCGGTATTCCCGTGGCGCGCATGCTGGAAGGCGAGCGTGAAAAACTGCTGCGCATGGAGAACGATCTCCACAATCGTGTGATTGGTCAAAACGAAGCGGTTGAAGCAGTATCGAATGCTATTCGTCGTAGCCGTGCAGGGCTGTCCGATCCGAACCGCCCGATTGGTTCGTTCCTGTTCCTGGGGCCGACCGGTGTCGGTAAAACCGAGCTGTGTAAAGCGCTGGCTAACTTTATGTTCGACAGCGACGATGCGATGGTGCGTATCGACATGTCCGAGTTTATGGAGAAACACTCCGTCTCGCGTCTGGTCGGTGCGCCTCCGGGATATATCGGTTATGAAGAAGGCGGTTACCTGACGGAAGCGGTTCGCCGTCGTCCTTATTCCGTCATCCTGCTGGATGAAGTGGAAAAAGCACACCCGGATGTGTTCAACATCCTGTTGCAGGTGCTGGATGATGGGCGTCTGACCGACGGGCAGGGGAGAACGGTCGACTTCCGTAATACGGTTGTCATTATGACCTCGAACCTGGGTTCTGATTTGATTCAGGAACGTTTCGGTGAACTGGACTACAGCCATATGAAGGATCTGGTGCTCGGTGTGGTGAGCCATAACTTCCGTCCGGAGTTCATCAACCGTATTGATGAAGTGGTGGTATTCCATCCTCTGGGTGAGAAACACATTGCGTCGATTGCGCAGATCCAGCTGCAGCGTCTGTACAAACGTCTGGAAGAACGTGGATATGAAATTCACATCTCCGACGAGGCGCTGAAGCTGCTGAGCGAGAATGGTTACGATCCGGTTTACGGTGCGCGTCCATTGAAACGTGCTATCCAGCAGCAGATCGAAAACCCGCTGGCGCAGCAGATCCTCTCCGGAGAGTTGATTCCAGGCAAAGTTATCCGTCTGGAAGCCAACGACGATCGCATTGTGGCAGTGCAGTAAGTCACAAAACGCAAAAACGAGCCGCTTGCGGCTCGTTTTTGTTTAAAAACCAGGCGAAAATTGAGGTCTGGAGTCGGTTTTGCCTGGAAAGTGAGCAGTCAGTAAATAAATTTCACTTTATCCTTGCAGGTTCGGAATTACTCCCTATAATGCGCCTCCACTGACACGGAACAACGGCACACACGCCGCCGGGTCAGCAGAGAAAAGCGAAAATAAACGCTT
>NZ_QPFW01000217.1:0-37772 GCF_008122455.1 Enterobacter sp. C6 | reverse complement strand
GCGTTGCCACGTCAACCGTTGCGGTATGGCCGCCCGGCGTGGCGCCTGCTTCAAACAGGGTTACCTGATGGTGCCCGGCCAGCCGCCAGGCGCAGGTCAGCCCGGCAATGCCGCTGCCGATAATCGCAATGTTCATGAACGCACCATCCTGCGCAGCAGCGCGCGCTGAAGAAACGCAGGCAGCCCGGAGAGCAGCCGCAAAATGAAGCCAAACCCGGACGGAAATGCAATATGCATTTTCCCAGCCGCCAGTCCGATACGGATCGCCTTGACCGCCTCGTCGACGGTCACCCTGCCCGGCATGGCAAAATCGTTTTTTTGCGTCAGGGGCGTATCGACAAAGCCCGGAGAGACAACCGTGACGGCAATCCCTTTTGGCTCCCAGTCCAGGCGCAAACTCTCGGCAAACCAGCTCAGCGCCGCTTTGGACGCGCCGTAGGCCTCTGCGCGGGGAAAAGGCAGCCAGTGAGCCATCGAACTCACCAGCACCACGCCGTTACCGGCAACCAGCTGCGGCTGGAGCGCCTCGAGGCAGTTCACCGGGCCAAGGAAATTGGTCGCCATCACCCGCTCCACCAGCGCCGCATCCACCACTCCACCGTCGAGGTATTCGCAGGTACCCGCGCAGAGAATAATCAGGTCGGCGTAGCTGCCGGTCAGCGCCTGGCGACAGGCGTCCCTGTCAGTCATATCGAACAGGCGAACGGTGAGATTGGGGCAGGTCTGATGCAGCGCTTCCAGACGCGCCGGGTCGCGCCCGCAGGCAATCACATGGTAGCCGTCAGCGGAAAAGGATTTTGCCAGCCCGGCGCCAATCCCCGAGCTTGCGCCGGTAATCAGCACCGTCTTCATGATTTCACCCTCCGCTTAACGCCGCGTACCGCCCAGCCCAGCAGAGGAAGATGTTCGTAGATCATCTCTCCCGCATCGTAGTAGTCCCGCTGACGCGTGATGAGATCGTTTTCCGTCTGCACCACTGAACATCCGGGCAGGTCGAGCGGTTCGCCCCCGGCAATGCGCGGATGCGACCAGTGCATCACCCAGGTGACAACAAACCGGTTCCCGCTGCACAGCGGCGGATCGATAGAAAAACGGCAGTTCTCAACGTTGGCCAGCAGATGGGTGAAGTAGCGCTGAAGCGCAAAGATACCGTTGTGCTCACCAAACGGATCGATAAGCGTGGCATTCGAATGATAAAGCCCCGCCAGCGCGGACGGCGGCTGGCTATCCAGTGCGGCGTAGTACTCGACAAACCGACTCACGACAGAGGGCAAAGTGCTCATGGGTCACATCCTGGCTGTAAACAACGTGGCGTAATCGCATAATTAAAACTTACACAATTAACGTTATTTGTCCAAGTTTGTGCAGATTTATTTTTTATTACCTATCAATATCAATAACTTGATAACTCAATCGCTTGACGATTTTGTAGACCGGGTAAGGCGTAGCCGCCACCCGGCTTTCACTTTCAGGTTATCCTTAAGGCAAATTTGTCGGTCTTCTTCCAGACTTATCCTTTTTATTCAAAAGGATGCCCGTATGAAACGTTTCTTCCTCTCCCTTTTCTCAAGCCCGGAATCCTTACTGCAGGTGATGAGTCAGCAGGAAATTATTGAAGCCGTGGAAGATGGCGATCGCATCATTATCGACCAGGACGGGAACGCCTCGGTGAACTACAAGAGCAACGAGGTGAGGCAGGATTTTCTGCGTCACGTCAACACGCTGAAGAGGGCCTGATATGGGAACGGCGATATTTATGGTGCTGATGGTCTGCGGGTACTGGTACACCAGCCGCGACCTGTCGACCCGCTTTAAAATCAAGCGTTCCTTCGGCTGGGATGTCTATTTTCTCGTTGCGCTTTACGGCTGTATTTTTGTTCTGCAGGGCGTGATTGCCACGGGGCTGCTCTGGCTGCTGCTGCTCGCCCTTTCCGCCGCCAACAACGCTTTTCACTTTGCCTCACCGAAATACACCGACTGGCAAATCGACTTTATGAACTGGAGCTTTTTAGGCATTCAGGCGCCGGTGGTGGTGATGCTGGCGTTTGCCATCCTGTTTTGCCTCTACCGCTCTAACTGGGCAGGCAGCGCCAGGCTGGACGGCGAGAGCCGGAAGAAGCTCTACAAACGCCTGGCGCAGTCGAGCGGTATCGAACAACTGCTGTACCAGTGTATGGAGCAAGGCGAGCTGGCGCAGGTCACGCTGCGCTCGAGGCGGATATACGTGGGTATGATCCACACCGCGACGCTGGAATATGAAAAAACGGCCAATATCGTGCTGATCCCAATGTTGAGCGGGTACAGAGACGCGAAGACGATGAACTTTCGCATCGAGAATAATTACAGCCGGTGGTATGCGGAGCATGACATTACGCTCGACTCGGAACCCCGCAGCGCCATGTCATTCCGCAAAGTGATTTTACTCAATCAAATTGAGAGCCTCTCGCTGTTCGATCCCGCCAGTGCCAGCGCGCTATCGCTGGCACAGCATGACACGCTGTCTAAAGAGGCATCCCCATAATCCTGAGTATGCTCTGCTGTGAGGCGGTTTCGAAAAGGACGCTCTTAACGCAGAGCATGCCCTGCTTCTGGTAGAACCGGTACGCTCCCGCGTTCTGCTCAAGCACTTCCAGCCAGAGGTAGTCTTTCCCCCTGCTCCGGGCCATGTCTGCGATGTTGTTGAACATCACCTGACCATAGTTCTTGCCGGTTGCGGCGGGATCAAGGTAGAGCTTGTTGAGGAGAACACCCTTCTTGTCCGTTTCTGGAAGCATGGCTTCCCAGGTCACTTTCATGAATCCCACTGGCCGATCGGTCTCTGCAACATACCAGGAAACCGCGTTATCTTTCAGGCTCTGTTCAACTACAGAAAGCTCGTACTCTCCGTGCAGAAAATCCTTCATCTCTGCCTCTGACACCCACAGATGCTGAAAATGGGCGGGATAGATGCGATATCCCAGCTCGCTTAACAGCGTTGAATCGGCCCCGGTGGCCTGTCGAATTCGAAGAGACATGGAGGGTATCCTTACTAACCGCTTTAGGTGTGATGCCGTGCGAAACGAGAACGACAAAAACAGTTACATTCTTGCCGCATATATTATTGCGGTGAACGACGTTAAGTACAGCCCGCGTGTTATGGATCTCGCCCGACACACCAAAACGGGTGGGTGAAAACCCTCACCCGATCGCGCTAGTCTGCCTGTGTTGAATGGATGACCAGGACTAGCGATTAGAACGTATGGAAATTATTTTGATGCGGCATGGAGAACCCCATTACAGGGGGGCGCCAAGGGTCTCGTACAGGGAAATGACCGAATGGATCGACAGCTATAACCTCTCTTCGACGGGCAGCGACAGGCCGCCTGAAAGGGCTCAAATTCAGGCGTACCGTGCGCTCACGTTTCTCAGCAGCCCTCTCCCGCGAGCCCTTTCATCGCTGAAAACGCTGGGGTGTGAACCGGGCTTAATTGATGAGGTTTTTCGGGAAGCAGAGCTGCCGGTGTTCCGTATTCCAGGGTTACGACTATCGCCTTTTTACTGGGCAGCGCTGTTTCGCGTTCTTTGGCTCTGCGGCCTGTCTGGCGAGGCAGAGTGCGTGAGCGTCGCAAAAGAACGTGCCGTTAAAGCGGCAGAAATCCTGGTGAATGTCGCGAAGGACTCTGATGGCCCCGTCTTGCTCATGGGGCACGGAATGATCAATCGGTTTATTGCGAAGGAACTGATCGCATCAGGCTGGAAAGAACAGACTTCCCCGGGTACCGGTTACTGGGGAGCGGGGGTTTACAGCCTTGCGTAAGGGCACATATTGACACCGAGGATTTTTTCATCCTCGGTGCCTGGGTCATAGCGTCTGGCCAAGAATAACGCGATCGAACAGACGGTCTCCCAGCCAGAGACGCATGCGGATGAGCATCTTTGCATACTTGCCGGCTGCATAGCGTGTACGCGGATGAGGGCTTTTAACGGCGCGGGCAACCACGCCCGCAATCACCTTCGGGTCGCTGCCTCTGCCATTCCCGTATGCATTTTTGACCGATTTAGCCACCTTCTCCACGAGGCGAGCGTAAGGGCCATTTGCTGAACGTTTAACTATATTGCCGCTGACCACGTCACCAAAGCCTGTCTCGATTAAACCCGGTTCAACAATCACAACCTTAATGCCAAATTCAGCCACTTCAAGACGCAGACAGTCAGACCATCCCTCAAGCGCATGTTTCGTTGCGTGATACCAGGCTCCCAGAAGGGTGTAAATCTTACCCCCCATAGAGGTGATATTAATAATGTAACCGCTGCGTCTGGCACGCATGGCCGGGATCAGCAGTTGCGTAAGGCGGGCCGCACCAAACACGTTAACCTCAAACTGATAGCGAGCTTCATCAATACCGATCTCTTCTACCGGTCCATAGAGCCCAAAACCCGCGTTGTTGACCAGTACGTCAACCCCACCTGTCTGCGACATGATGGTATTCACTGCAGCCAAAATGTCTTCATCACATGAGATATCCATCCGCAGAGGGTACGCGCCAAGCTGGGCGAGATCGTGCATTTTCTCAACGCTACGGGCAGCAGCGTAAACCTGATAGCCATCCTGAATGAGACGACGGGCGATGGCTTTGCCCATACCTGACGATGCACCGGTGACCAGCGCAGTTTTTTTGTCCTGAGTAAACATAGATACCTCGGTGAGTAGACTGTGGCTAGTTTGCTCTCCTTCGACCTCATGTTAACTAGCGTATCGCGCCATATGACTCGCAAACTGCGCCATCAGAGCGATACATACGCACGTGTTTACTCAAGACGCATGGCTGTCCTGGCCGCTTCTGGAGTCTGGCCCGTCCAGGTCATAAATGCGCGATAGAATGAGTTAGGATCTTCGAAACCCAGCAAAAACGCGATCTCATACCCGGAAAGACGCGTATTGCGAAGATAATGACGGGCCAGGTGTTCGCGACACGCGTTGACAAGGTTGCGAAAGTTTTCCCCTTCCTGCTCAAGCCTGCGCTGCAGCGTGCGTTTGCTCATTCCCAGACGCTCCGCCGCTTTTTCAATAGTCGCTTCGTTACCGGGAATAAGCTCCAGGAGTACCGCTCGTACGCGCTCGGCGGTTGAAGCCCGTTCATTTAACTGACCGAGACGACGCTGCAGTTCCGGTTCAAATACCTGCCACATCCCCTCATTGACCGTTAAAAAGGGTCGAAGCGCATCGGCTGCGGAAAAGCTGATGGCGGGCTGTTCTCCGTATTGCACATCAGCACCAAAGAAACGCGAAAAGTGGCTGTTCTGAACCGATGACGGTAGCGCAGAAACGCAGATCCGTAAGGGGTTAACCGGTTCGCGAGTTCCCAGCCGCAGAAGCTTGAGCAGGAAGCCCAGCTCTGCCACCTGGAGAAACGGCGGAATAGTTGTCGCAAAAAGCCAACGCGGTGAGACGGTAAGGTTGCCGTTTTGGTCGACCGTTGTCTCCAGAACCATGGGAGCAATAAGCTGTTTATATCTGGCCAGACGCTGGACAGCCTGCATCATATTGCTGCTACACAGTGCGGCAAAAAGTGGCGGATCAAACACATCCGCAGAGATCAACTCAATGAGCGGGACGGGAAAGGCAGGATCGTTCGTTTCAGCCTCCAGCGCGTTCCAGAAGCGAATGTATTCACTCGTATCGAGTCCGCGCGTTTTTTGCAAAAAGAGATCGTCAGGTAATCCTGCCCTGCGGAGAATGCGTTCTGGCTCAAGCCCCGCGTCTTTCAGCAGCGTTTTCCAGCTTATATCGAGAGCGAAAGTACGGTTAGAAGCCATTTGCTCATTCCCGGTTGAAGGTTATGTAACGCTTAGCGTTATTGTTCATCGACGGATGAACGGGCGCTATGCAGTATGGTTGGCTGGCAGGTCACCGGGAAATTCAGTGAGTTAGCAATAAAGCAAAGCTCATGCGCGCGGTGATGAAGTGCCACAGCGCGATCGATATCATCCCCTGGGCGAAGCGTGATTTGAGGCTTCAGGACTATAGAGGTGAAACCCCCCTTTTCTCCTTCGCGCATCGTTCCTTCCGCCCAGTCAATATAGGTATAAACGCTTATCCCCGCTTCCGCGCAAAGATGCAAATACCATAATTTGTGACAGGCAGAGGCTGACGCGACAAGAAGATCTTCAGGATTCCAGCATGATGCATCCCCCAGAAATGCAGGGTCTGATGAACCTGAAATCGGAGATTTATCACCCGCCGTGATGTCATAAAGACGATCGTAGGCTTTATAGGATTCCGTCCCCCGGCCTTTGTTCCCTTTCCACTCGACCTTAACCTGATAATGATGCTCACGATGGCTCATCTTGATGCTCCCGATAATGATATCCGATGGATTTTGCTGGGGATGCTTGTTCGCAATCACCTGTCTCGACGTAAGCTATCAGATGGTATACCATTATTCTATCTTTTCAGGAGAAACAGTATGCAACTTAACGCCCTTTCGACCCCGGACGTGCTCGCCAGTGAATTAAGAAAGATGATAAACAGCGGTCGTCTGCGTGATGGAGAGAGGCTTGTTGAAAGGGATCTTGCCAGTCATTTTTCTGTCAGCCGAATCCCAATGAGAGAAGCAATCAGGCAGCTTGAACGCGATGGGCTGGTGGAAATTTTCAGGAACCGCGGCGCTGTTGTCAGAACGCTTTCTGTTGATGATCTGGATGAGATTTACTCCCTGCGTGCCTTACTGGAAGGGGAAGCCGTCTTTCAAAGCGTGAAAAACCTGAGCTCTGATACGCTGGCGAGGGCCGAACTGACGCATACGCTTCTCGCCAGAACGACTGAATTTGACATGCAGGGCACACTTAACCGGGAGTTCCACGATCTTGTCTACAGTGGGTGCAAAAACCAACGCCTGCTGAGGCTGATTAATGATACCCGCAATCAGATAGAGCGGTATGAATACCTTCAGCGAAAGCTCCTTTCCGCAACACCGGTTTTTCAGGATGACCATGCAGGTATCCTTACAGCCTGCAGGGAACGGGATGCCGGGAATGCACGAGCTGAAGTCATGCGACATATTCTCAGTGCCGGAGAAATGCTTAAAACGTTTATCAGCCGTCGCGACGAAGGTTAAGGGGAAATCCCGTTAACCCGGCTAATGCCCGCTTCAACGGAGTGATGACATCATCCGTCTCCATGCCCATTTGCGCATGAATAATGGCACCGTCAATGAGCAGCATGATTTCATTGACGACGCGCTCATCCGCGATCTTCGTCAGCGACGCAATAATATTCTTTGTTTCGATTTTATGATCGCGACATATCTCTTTTATTTCGCTTTCAATATCTTCCGATTTTGCCTCAGCGCTAGCATTAATAAATGCGCAGCCGTGGAACTCAGGCGAAATAAACCATTCGTAAAGCGTTGCCGATATTGCATCAGAAGGTATTTCACCTTCATCAAGATGTCGACGCAGCGTGGTTTCAAACCAGCCAATCCATATTTCGTGCCGATAGCGCAGATAGGCGAGAATAAGTAAACTTTTACTCGGAAAATGGCGATAAAACGTCACCTTGGTCACCTGCGATGCTTTAATCAGCGTATCCACGCCCGTCGCCCTGAAGCCTGTGGAATAAAACAGATCGTGCGCCGTAAGTAATATCTTATCTCTGACGCTGATTTTGGTATCGTTGCCTGCGGATTCTGTTTTCACTTTTGGGTAGCCTCAAAACGGATGTTGACAGCGTTATTTTACAGGCATAGATTACCGCATGTAGACAGATCTGTCTACATAATATAACACTGAGGTAATCGCCATGAACACACGTCCTCCTTTACCGCCCTTCACGCGTGAAAGCGCCATCGAAAAAGTCAGACTGGCAGAAGATGGCTGGAACAGTCGCGACCCGGCGAAAGTCGCGCTGGCCTATACGCTGGACACCCAATGGCGCAACCGCGCGGAGTTCGCCACTAACCGTGAAGAAGCCCGGGCATTTCTGGAGCGGAAATGGAAAAAAGAGCTGGACTATCGTCTGATTAAAGAACTCTGGGCATTTACGGATAACCGCATCGCGGTGCGCTATGCCTATGAATGGCATGATGATTCCGGCAACTGGTTCCGCTCGTATGGCAATGAAAACTGGGAGTTTGAGCCGGACGGGTTGATGAAGCGACGCTTTGCCTGCGTAAACGATATGCCAATAAAAGAATCCGAGCGGCTGTTCCACTGGCCGCTGGGCAGACGCCCGGACGATCACCCTTCGCTGAGCGATCTTGGCTTATAGGATTTTCGCATCACTCCGGGCCGCCCCGGAGTGATGAATTTACAGGGCGCCCAGCTGTTTCATCAGCGTCAGGTTGTCCTCAATATGCCAGTTAGCCGCAATCTTGCCGTCAGCGATCTCATAAATATCCGTGGCGATAAAATCTATTTTCTGCCCCTTTCCCTTCAGCTTGCCAAATGTCCCGGTGAAGGTGCCGTGAAAATGTAAATGCGAGACCACGCGATTGCCTGAAATAATCATTTGCTCAACGTCGCAGCGTAAATCAGGCACGGCTGTACGAAACGCACGGGAGGCTAAAATAGCGCCTTCGGGACCTTGCTTACGACCTTCCGGAGGCGTTTTATCGATGAAATTCACTGCCAGCGCATCACGCGCCAGGGACTCTTCTCCCGTATTCCAGAACGTTGCATATTCTCTGGCAACGGCTTCATTCGCCCTTAATTGCGCCTGGGGCAGGCTCTTATCAACAATAAGCTGTTTCGGTGGAAGCCATTCCAGCTGCGCCGAAAATGCGGTGCCGGACAGACCGGCAAGAATAAGCATCGCCACAGCTGGACGAAAACACGTCGAATATTTCATGATATTTCTCAATAGAGTATTACATTACCCGCAGTCGATTTCCTGCGGTTCAAATCCGCGAGGGTCAGTTAATTAACGCCCCGCCCTCAATATCAATGATCGACCCCGTGACAAAGGGATTATCAATGGCGAAAAGATACCCTTGCGCGATGTCCTCCGCCCTTCCCCAGGCTTTGGCTGGCAGGGTTTCCGCCGCACCGGCGAGCATTTTTTCCCGCGCGGCGGAGTCCATGCCCGCGTACGCTTCCGTGTCGGTCAGCCCCGGACTCACGACGTTGACGCGCAGCGGTGAAAGCTCTTTCGCCAGCACTTTTGTCGCGGCCTCAATCGCGGCATTCATCGTCGTTTTAACAATGGCACCCGCTACGGTGCGACGCGCCACGAACCCGCTGGTGAACGTCAGCGTACCGCGGGGAGCGATGTTCCCGCTGAGATAGCGGGCGACATTGATGCTTCCCCAGAATTTTGTATCAAAGGCCAGCCTTGCAGCGCGGAGATCAAGCCCGGAAAGAAGCCCTCCCGGAGCCTGTGAACCTGCGGTAACGACGATATTATTGACCTCACCCAGCGTTTCACCGAGCGCGACAAGCTCTGCCTCACGGCTGATATCCAGCACGAGGGTGTGAACAGAGGCGGCGTGGGTGCTCAGCCGCTGCCGCGCAGCGTTCAGCTTCGCGCCGTCGCGGCCCGCAAGAATAATTTCCTCGCCTCGCCCGGCAAGCAGGCTGCCCACGGCGAAACCGATGCCGGACGCGCCGCCGATAATTAAGGTTTTACGGGTCATAACGTTTCCTCCTGCAGGATGTAAATGGGGTAATCGGTATAGCCCGTCGCGGTGCCGCCAAACAGCGTGGCGGGGTCGCGCACCTGGGCCAGAGGCAGGTGGTGCGCCAGCCGGTGCGGTAAATCCGGGTTGGCAATAAACGGTCGTCCGAAGGCAATCAAATCGGCATAGCCGGCAGCAAGGATCTTTTCCGCTTTTTCAAGGTCATAGTTACCCGCAACGATAAGGGTTCCGCTAAACGTCTCGCGAAGCGATCGACGGAACTGTTCAGGTACCTGCGGCGCATCGTCCCAGTCGGCTTCCGCCAGGTGGATGAAAGCAATGCCTTTTTGCTCACACCAGGCCGCGAGCGCGAGTATGGCTTCCGTCACATGCGGATCGTTCATCCCGCGCTGGGTAATAAACGGGGAAAGGCGAATGCCCGTACGCTCGCGGCCAATGGCCTCAGCAATGGCGCTTAACACCTCCTGAGCAAAGCGGATCCGGTTCTCCAGCGTGCCGCCGTACTCATCCGTGCGTTTATTGGATGTCTGACGCAGAAACTGGTCGATCAGATAGCCGTTTCCGCCGTGGATCTCCACGCCATCAAACCCGGCCTGGACGGCATTCAGTGCCGCCTGACGATAGTCCGCAACGATGCTGTGAATCTCCTTGCGCGAGAGCGTTCTCGGCTGCGGACAGTCAACCATCTGGCCTTCCCCCTGTTCATTCACCACCCACACCTGCGCGTCCGGCGCCAGTGCTGACGGCGCAACGGGCTGACCATTCTGATGAAAACGGGTGTGCGACATTCGCCCCACGTGCCAGAGCTGAGAGAAAATAACCCCGCCCGCCTGATGCACGGCACCCGTCGTGAGCTGCCATCCTGAAACCTGCTCCGGCGAATGGATGCCGGGTGTCCATGAGTATCCCTGGCCCTGAGGCGAGATCTGCGTGGCTTCCGTGATGATTAATCCGGCGCTGGCCCGCTGCCGGTAATACTCTGCCATCAGCGTGGAGGGAATATTGCCCGGCTGAAGGGAGCGTGCGCGGGTCATCGGCGCCATGACGATACGGTTTTTCAGGTCTTGCTGCCCCAGCCTGTAGCGTTCAAAAAGTGAGGTACGTTGCATGTTTTCATCCCTTATGGTTTGGATGAAATCACTTTACAGACGGCATCTTGTTTTGATAATTACGCTAAAAGCAGATGCACTTTTCGGAAAATATGAATAATGGGCAAACTCGAAGACATGGCATTACTGGTTGAAGTGGCCGAGGCTGGCGGTCTTTCTGCCGCCGGACGACGCCTGTCGCTTTCCCCCGCCACCATGACGGCCAGGCTGAAGGCGATTGAGGAGCGTTACCAGACCCGTCTGTTTCACCGCTCAACGCGGTCCATCACGCTGACCCGCGCCGGGGAAGAGTTTTACCATGCCGCGCTTCGCGTGCTGGAGGAGGTGCATCACGCCGAGTCGTTACTGACGCAAAAAGAAGGCGTGCTCAGCGGCAACATCCGCCTTTCTGCCCCCTCGGACTTTGGCAGACAGTATCTTAGCCCCGCCGTCGTGGAATTCTCCCGACGCCATCCTGACGTTAAATTTTTCATCTCGTTAAAAGAACACGTTGAGGACCTGGTCGCTAACCGGCTGGATATGAGCGTGCGTTTCGGCAACCTGCCGGACAGCAGCCTTGTCGTCAGAAACATCCGCCCGAACCATCGGGTACTGGTCGCCTCCGGGGGGTACCTTAACGAACGCGGCATCCCCGCCACGTTTGCAGATGTGGCTCAGCATCGGTGCCTGGCACTTGAGTCTCAGGGTGTGGTGATGAACGAATGGCGCTTTGAAACCAATGGCGAAGAAAGCATTGTACGCGTAGAGCCTGCCATGGTGTGCGACGACGGAGCATTGCTTCGCCAGTGGGCGCTCAGCGGGGCTGGCATCGCGGGGAAATCGTGGTGGGATGTAAAAGACGATGTTGATACAGGCAGACTCACGGTACTGTTTGCCGACAGCTTCACCGGTTTTAGTCGGTACGATCGCAAAGATGTCGGGCTGCAGTTTGTTTACCCGCAGCGCAAGCTGCAGCCGCTTCAGGTCACTGCGTTTAGCCAGTTTTTTCTCGACTGGCTAAAAAAACAATAACGCAATAAACAGTGATACACTCGCCCGATATAACTCATTATCCCGTCTTAACGGCTTATGACTACAAATATTGCTTTTTTCGACTTCGATGGAACGATAACGTTTTCCGACACCTTCACCCCGTTTATTTATCGCTCTGTTGATGAAAAAACGCTACGGCGTGGAAAGCTGCGCCTTCTTCCCTACATCCTCGCCTATAAAATCGGTGCGTTGTCGGGGTCGGTTTTACGAAAAAAAGTGGTAAGAATAGCGTTAGCTGGCAAATCAGAAGCTGAATTAAAAAAGGCCGGGCTTTTCTACAGTAAAACCGAAATTCCTGCCCTGTTGCGGGAGAATGCCATGAAGAAAATCAGCTGGCATAAGTCTCAAGGGGATACGGTGGTAGTGGTCTCAGCCTCGCTTGATTTATACCTTAAACCGTGGTGCGAGCAGAATGGTCTGGAACTCTTATGCAGTGAAGTGGCATTTTCAGGTGGAAAAGCAACCGGAAAATACAAAAAGGGTGATTGCAGCGCCCGTTTAAAAAAAACGAAGATAATTGATCATTATGATTTATCTTCCTACAACGTCATCTATGCCTATGGCGATACGAAGGAAGATTTAGACATGCTCTCGCTTGCCTCGAAAAAATTTTATCAGTGGAAAGAGATGGCCTGACCCCGCCATGACATATTAATAAAACATCAAAATAAGAGATAGCGCGCATTTCGGTGACAACCTCAGGACTACTCTGGGAGTGGTTTTCAGGAGGTACAAAACATGAAAAAGCTTCTGATATGTTGTTTGTTTGGTAATACCGCAAACTCTCTCGCCAAAAAGATGCAGTTTCTGGCAGAACGTGAAGGCTATCCGCTGATGATTAGCGCTGTTGGGCTGGATAACTTCGCCAGTGTTGCTCCCGCTTTCGATGGTTTCCTCGTCGCACCGCACATTCAGTACAAACTCGATGAGATAAAAGAGACGGTGGGTAATACGCGTTCAATCGCCATTATTGAGAGCCTGCCCTATGCGTCCCTGGACGCGAAGAGGGTGTTGAATTTCGTGAAGGAACAGATGCCTGAACTGGCTGCGTGATAGATAAGGCCGCATCGGTTTTGCGGCCTCCGCTCAAAACTCATCGATACAAGGTTGACCAACCTTATTAATCGCATTGATTATCCTGGCTCTGAGTTCAATTAACGCCGCTTCTTTCTCTTCCAGCTGCTGCAGCTTGCGGCGCAGGGACGCTTGTTTTTGCTCAGCGGTAAATTTGTCGTCAATCCAGACAGCTAAAACCTCTGAGATTTCGGCTAAGGTAAAACCCAGCATTTTGGCATGCTTGATCATGTTTAAACGCTGTAAATCAACGGCGGAATAGACTTTGTAGTTATTGCTGCGATTAGGTTGCGGGATATTCTCTAATAGCCCTTGCCGCTCATAGTAACGCACCGTCTCTTTCGATAATCCCGTTTTCGCACACAGTTCACCAATTCGCATCGCGCCGCCCTCACCTTGTAAAAATCACGCTTGACCGTGTACCTAAGTGCACGGTTTATCCTGTGCGGCATACATTAGGGAAACGGGATTAAAAATATGAATTCTTTTGATTATACAGGAAAAACAGCGCTGGTTACCGGAGCGTCTTCGGGCATAGGTCGTGATTTTGCCAGGCAGCTCGCGGCCCGCGGCGTGGCCTTGATCCTGATAGCCCGCTCCGAACCAAAGCTGCAGGCGCTTGCCGCAGAGTTAGTCAGAAAGCATGGCGTATCCATCACGATTATTGTGCAGGATTTAGTGAAACCGGAAGCCATTCCCCACATTGTGGAACGGCTTGAAACCTTAAGGCGTTTCCCCGACATTCTGATCAACTGCGCCGGGTTCGCCACCTATGGGCCATTCGAAAAGCTGTCTATCGACAGGCAGCGTGATGAGATAAACGTGAACTGCCTGGCCCCTGTGGAGCTGACGCACGCCATGCTGCCGGGAATGCTCCAGAAAGGCTCGGGGCTTGATTATTAACGTGGCCTCAACGGCCGCGATGCAGCCGGATCCCTATATGGCGATTTATGGCGCAACCAAAGCCTTCCTGCTCTCGTTTTCGAATGCGCTGTGGGGGGAATATCGCTCAAAGGGCATCCGCGTTCTGGCGCTTTGCCCCGGCGCAACGGATACGGCCTTTTTTGATGTGGTGAATGCGGAGGAAGCCTCGGTAGGTAAAAGAATGCCCGCAGACAAGGTGGTCGCCCTGGCGCTAAAGGCCGTGGAGAGTAACCGTAGCACCCTGATTACCGGATGCGGTAACTGGCTTCTGGGGCAGCTACACCGGTTCGTGACGCGAAAGCGTCTGGTGCTCATCGTTGAAAAAATATTGCGTCCACGCTCGGCTTAAGCAAAAACGGCTCTGTTCAGTGCAAGGGAGTTGCGCTGAAATCCTCGCTTATCGCAGACAGATAGATGCCATAGTGCACGAAAAACAGTGATACACTTACCCCACCTGGTTGATCGTCCCGTCTGAAGGGCGCATGATGAATGACGGTAACCAAAGTACGAAATGGTCACTCGTTGTTAATCGTAGCCTGTCACGCTAAGCTTAAATAATGACTAAAAATATGAACCCCCCATCAGCACGTGGTCCACTTGACCACGCTGTCAGAGAGCAAATCGTCGAAGCCGCTTTTGAGCACTTCGGTCACTACGGCTATGAAAAAACCACCGTCGCCGAGCTGGCTAAATCCATCGGTTTTTCTAAGTCCTACATTTATAAGTTTTTCGATTCCAAACAGGCTATCGGCGAGGTGATCTGCGCTAACCGCCTGGAGTTGATCATGGCAGCGGTGCTTTCCGCCATCAAGGATGCGCCGTCAGCAAGCGAAAAATTACGCCGTCTTTTCAAAGCGCTCACCGAAGCGGGAAGCGAGCTGTTTTTCCACGACCGTAAGCTGTACGACATTGCCGCCGTCGCCGCACGCGAGCAGTGGCCGTCGACAGAACGGTATGCAGAAAGCCTGATGAAGCTAATTGAGAGCATCATTATCGAAGGCAGGGAGGCCGGAGAGTTTGAGAGAAAAACGCCGCTGGATGAGGTCGCACAGGCTATCCACATGGTGATGTGTCCTTTTATCAATCCCATCCAGCTACAGTACAACCTCGAAATGGCCCCCACCGCGGCGGTGCTTCTCTCTTCACTGATTTTAAGAAGCCTGGCCCCCTAAATTGTGACCATTGACATTTTTGGTCACTAGTCAGAGAATGCGGATACCGTCCTGCTACGTCAAAAAGGTTTCCCATGCTCAGGCTCACTTCAGCCCGCGTTGCCGTTTGTCTCCTGCCGTTTGCCCTGGTGGCATGCGGCGATATTTCCGCGAGTGACGATCCGCGCACAAAGCCACCGCTCGTCAGATCCGCTTCCGTCGAGCTTGCGAACAATACCGCCCGCGCCTTCACGGGCGTTGTGGTCGCGAGAACGCAAAGCGATTTGGGTTTCAGGGTTCAGGGAAAAATCCTTGAGCGACTGGTTGATACGGGACAGACCGTCAAACAGGGCCAGCCCTTACTGCGCCTGGATCCCGTTGACCTGAAATTACAGGCTCAGGCGCAGCAGCGCGCGGTAGATGCTGCCCAGGCGCGCGCGCGAAAAGCCTCCAGCGATGAAGCGCGCTATCGCGGCCTTGTGGCATCCGGCGCCGTATCTGCCTCGGAGTATGACCAGATCAAAGCGGCGGCCGATACGGCCAGGGCCGATCTCAGCGCCGCCCGGGCACAGGCCAACGTGGCGCAAAACGCCACGGGCTATGCCGTACTGCTGGCGGATTCAGACGGCGTGGTCATGGAGACGCTCGCCGAGCCGGGTCAGGTCGTCAGTGCCGGACAGGTGGTGATCAGGCTCGCCAGAGCGGGACAACGCGAAGCGCTCGTGCAGCTTCCGGAAACGCTGCGCCCTGCCGTCGGCAGCGAGGCGCAGGCCACCCTTTATGGCAAAGAAGAAAACCCGGTCACCGCAACGCTGCGCCTGCTGTCTGACTCTGCCGATGCCGCGACCCGCACTTATGAAGCCCGCTACGTGCTGGATGGCCTGCTGGCAAACGCGCCGCTGGGGGCGACCGTCACGCTGAACATTCAGGACAATAAAGCGGAAGGTCAGGTCATGCAGGTCCCGCTGGCTTCACTCTATGATGCAGGAAAAGGTCCCGGGGTCTGGCGTATTTCCGCCCAGCCGGCAAAAGTCGCATGGACGCCCGTCAAGGTACTGAGCGTGGGTGAAGATGCGGTGCAGGTTACGGGCGGCGTGAAGCCCGGTGAGAAAATTGTTGCGTTAGGCGCCCATCTTCTGCACGAAGGTGAGGTCGTCAGGCTTGCTAAACAACGCAATGCCGCCCTGACGGAGAACACGCCATGAGCGGAAGCCGCTTCAACCTGTCAGCGCTGGCCGTCCGCGAACGTTCCATCACGCTGTTTCTGATCGTTCTGGTCACGATTGCCGGAATTTACGCCTTCTTTGGGCTCGGACGCGCGGAAGATCCGCCCTTCACGGTAAAGCAAATGACGGTGATAACCGTCTGGCCTGGCGCCACCGCGCAGGAGATCCAGGATCAGGTCGCCGAACCGCTGGAAAAGCGCCTGCAGGAGCTCAAATGGTATGACCGTACCGAAACCTATACCCGTCCCGGCATGGCGTTTATCACATTGTCATTGCAGGACAAGACCCCGCCTGCCGAAGTGCAGGAGGAGTTCTATCAGGCGCGTAAGAAGCTTGGAGATGAATCTCAACGTCTTCCGGCGGGCGTCATCGGCCCGATGATCAATGACGAATTCTCGGATGTCACCTTTGCCCTCTTTGCCCTGAAAGCGAAAGGCGAACCGCAGCGGCAGCTGGTACGTGATGCCGAAGGCCTGCGCCAGCAGCTTCTGCACGTTCCCGGCGTGAAGAAAGTGAACATTATCGGCGAACAGGCCGAGCGGATTTATATCTCCTTCTCCCATGACCGTCTGGCGACGATAGGGCTCTCACCCCAGGATATTTTCAATGCGCTCAACAGCCAGAACGCGTTGACCGCGGCGGGTTCCATTGAGACCCGAGGCGCGCAAATTTTTATCCGCCTGGACGGCGCGTTCGATGAACTGCAGAAAATCCGCGATACGCCTTTTGTTGCTCAGGGCAAAACGCTCAAGCTGTCCGACGTGGCAACGGTTGAGCGAGGCTACGAAGATCCCCCGACGATGCTGATACGTAATCAGCATGAACCCGCCCTTCTGCTGGGCATCGTGATGCGCGAAGGCTGGAACGGTCTGGCGCTGGGTAAAGCGCTGGATGCGGAAACGGCAAAAATCAATGATAGCCTGCCGCTTGGCATGTCCCTGACCAAAGTCACCGACCAGTCCGTGAATATTCGCTCGTCGGTCGATGAGTTTATGATCAAATTCTTCGTCGCCCTGCTTGTGGTCATGGTGGTGTGTTTTGTCAGCATGGGCTGGCGCGTGGGGGTGGTGGTTGCGGCGGCGGTCCCGCTGACGCTGGCGGTCGTCTTCGTGGTGATGGAAGCCGCGGGAATAAACTTTGACCGCGTGACATTGGGCTCCCTGATCCTCGCCCTCGGCCTGCTGGTTGACGATGCGATTATCGCTATCGAAATGATGGTGGTAAAAATGGAGGAAGGTTACGACAGAATCAAAGCCTCGGCCTTCGCCTGGAGCCATACCGCCGCGCCCATGCTGGCCGGAACCCTGGTGACGGCCATTGGCTTTATGCCGAATGGTTTTGCCCAGTCGACCGCCGGGGAATACACCAGCAATATGTTCTGGATTGTCGGCCTCGCCCTGATTGCATCGTGGTTTGTCGCGGTGGTGTTCACGCCCTATCTTGGGGTGAAGATCCTGCCGGCGATCCCCAAAGTAGAAGGCGGTCATGCCGCCATCTATAACACGCCTCGCTATAACCGTTTTCGCCAGCTGCTTGGCCGCGTTATCGCCAGGAAATGGCGGGTGGCCGGCGCTGTGGTCGCCATATTCATCCTGGCCGTGCTCGGCATGGGGCTGGTAAAAAAACAATTTTTCCCGACCTCCGATCGCCCGGAAGTGCTGGTTGAAGTGCAGATGCCCTACGGCACCTCGATAGCGCAAACCAGCGCCGCAACGGCAAAAATAGAAGCGTGGCTGGGCCAGCAGCCTGAAGCCAGAATTGTTACCGCCTATATTGGTCAGGGTTCGCCCCGCTTTTATCTGGCGATGGCGCCTGAACTGCCCGATCCGTCTTTTGCGAAAATCGTGATCCTTACAGACAGCGAGACGTCACGCGAGGCGCTCAAGCTCCGGCTGAGAGAAGCGGTCGCCAACGGCCTTGCGCCTGAAGCGCGCGTGCGGGTGACCCAGCTGGTGTTTGGCCCTTACTCGCCCTTCCCGGTTGCCTGGCGCGTGACGGGTCCGGATGTCGAACAGGTGCATGACATCGCTGATAAGGTGAAAGCCGTGCTCCAGGCAAGCCCGATGATGAGAACCGTCAACACCGACTGGGGGTCACGCGTTCCCGTATTGCATTTCACCCTCGATCAAAACCGCCTGCAGGCGACCGGCTTAACCTCCAGTGCCGTTGCCGAGCAGCTTCAGTTCCTGCTGTCAGGTGTGCCCGTCACCTCCGTGCGGGAAGATATTCGCTCGGTAGAGGTGATTGGCCGCGCGGCGGGAGATATCCGTCTTGACCCGGCAAAAATCGAGGGCTTTACCCTTGTCGGCAATGCGGGACAGCGCGTTCCGCTGTCTCAAATCGGCAAGATTGAGATTGGTATGGAAGATCCGATCCTGCGTCGTCGCGATCGCACCCCGACGATAACCGTGCGGGGAGATATCGCTAACAATCTTCAACCACCGGATGTGTCGGTCGCCATCATGAAGCAGCTCCAGCCGATTGTTAATGCGCTGCCGGCCGGATACCGTATCGACATGGCGGGTTCGATTGAGGAATCGGGCAAAGCCACGCAGGCCATGTTGCCGCTGTTCCCGATCATGATTGCCCTGACGCTGCTGATCATCATTTTGCAGGTGCGCTCAATCTCAGCGATGGTGATGGTGTTCTTAACCGCTCCGCTGGGGCTGATTGGCGTGGTGCCTGTACTGTTGATTTTCAATCAGCCGTTTGGCATCAACGCGCTGGTCGGTTTGATCGCCCTTTCCGGCATTCTAATGCGCAATACGCTGATCCTGATCGGTCAAATCGATCATAACCAGAAGGACGGTCTCGAGCCGTTCCAGGCTGTGGTTGAAGCGACGGTCCAGCGCGCGCGCCCGGTCCTGCTTACCGCCATGGCCGCCGTGCTGGCGTTCATTCCCCTGACGCATTCAGTGTTCTGGGGCACGCTGGCCTGGACGCTGATCGGCGGGACGCTGGGCGGGACGATCATCACGCTCGTCTTCCTGCCCGCGATGTATGCGATATGGTTCCGGATCCGCCCTGTGGAACAACGCGTGCAGCGCCCCGCAGAAAGCGTGTAAACTACCATAAGTAGATAACAGTTTTGAGGAAAGTATGGTTGTTAAGCGCTTAAGAAAAGAGGACCGCCGCGTGCAGCTGCTCGAGGTTGCACGCGGAATCGTTCGCCAGCAAGGCACGGAGGCCTTGACGCTTGGCTACCTGGCCGAGCGGGCCAACGTGACCAAGCCTATCCCCTATGACCACTTTGGCGATCGTGAAGGGTTGCTGATGGCGCTGTACCAGGATTATAGCGATCGGCAGCTGGCGAAATTCCGTGAGACGCTGGCGGTCGACAGCAAAACGCTGGAAAAGACGATCCGCTTTTTCAGTGCCGCCTATATCGACTGTGCCATTACTGCCGGGCCTGAAACCGGGCCAATCGCGGCTGCGCTGTCCGGTTCCCACGCGTTGCAGACGTTTCGTGAGGCATGCGTGGCCGAATGTGCCGACTGCCTGCGTACCGCGCTTTCCCCTTTTATCGTCTTAAAAGGCGTTCAGGGGGAAGCGGTACTGACGGCCATCATTGGCGCGGCGGACGCGCTCAGCACCGCGGCGGGCAACGGCGTACTCGCCCGAAATATTGCGGAAGATATGCTCAGCGGCGCCATGACCGGCGTGCTGGAGACCTACGCGAATAGCACAAAATGATCGTCGGGGGCGGATTGACACCTAAGTTACCAATAGTAATATAGGTATCACTTCTCCCCCATTCTGAGGTCGCTATGTCTGCTATACCAGCCATTAATAACGCACTGATCGTGACGGCTCACCCTGTCGACAATTCATTATCCCATTCGCTGGCAACCCATATTGCCGGAAAATTACGCGAGCAAGGTACGCAGGTTGAAATCGCCGATCTGCATGCTGAAGGGTTTAATCCGGCCATGTCTCGCGCCGACCTTGATTTGTATCACGGCGATCCGAGCGCCCTTCCCGACGATATTCTGCGCGAGCAGCAGCGCGTCGAGCGAGCGGATATGCTGGTGTTTGTCTTCCCCGTGTACTGGTGGTCGGTCCCCGCGCTGTTGAAAGGCTGGTTCGATCGCGTATTAACCCTGAACTGGGCGTATAAGGTGGCCGACGACGGACGGATTGTGGGCAACTTACGGGATGTTCCCGTCCGCCTGATTGCCACTGGCGGCAGCGATCTCACCGGATTTGATAAACACGGCTATTCGACGGCGATTCAGACGCAGATTATCGAAGGCGTATTTGGCTTCTGCGGGTTGAAGAACGTTAAGCTCGATATCCTTTACCAGGCAGATACGGCGACGCCTGAGCAGGTTGAGGATTTCCTGAAAGGGCTCGGCAGTATTCAATAATATCATCCCGGCGCAACGCTAACGTTGCACCTACTGAAGTTGGTGTATTGAAGAGAATCTCTCACCAGCGCTATAACTGTACGCGATAGTTACGCTAACAGCGAAATAAACAAAGGTCATTGCATGTATCAGTCAGTTCAGCCAACAACCACGCTCACCACCACCGGAACCTTCGGCGGCGTGAGTGTATCTGTAGCAAACGACTGACAAACAGAACCTCAATCCCCGCCACTCTGGACGGGGAAATATCTCTCCGTTCACCACCCTCTGAATGGAGAAATAAAATGGTTTCGTCTGACAATGCACTCCTGGTTATCGACATGCAGCAGGGCCTCTTCCGGGGCCCGGTTTCCCCCTGTTCCGCCGATGCCGTTCTGGAAAATATCCGTTTGTTAATCACCCACGCGCGACGCGCGCAGGTGCCCATCTTTTTTGCCCGCCATATTGGACCAGACGACTCCCCGCTCTCAGAGAAGGGTCTGTTAACACAGCTGATACCCGAGCTGGACGTGAAGGAGCAGGATGTTGTTTTCACCAAGCGCTATCCCAGCTGTTTTAGGGATACGGTATTGCTGCGAGAACTTAATCAGCGAGGTGTCAAACAGCTGGTCATTGCCGGGATGAAAACTGAGTTTTGCGTTGATACGACCTGTCGGGCCGCACCGGAGCTGGGTTTCAGGACGGTATTGATTTCTGATGCGCATACCACAATGGATAATGACTATTTATCCGCCAGCGACATTATTGCCCATCACAACAGCACCCTGGCAGGTCCGTTCGTGACGCTGTCGACTGCCCGCGACTGGCATTTTAATAGGTCGAGTTGAGCTGGCGGGTTCGTCTCTCTCTTCCCCGGTGCGCCTTTGCGCGCCGGGGACATGAGTGCACAATTACAGGGAAAAACCACCGTCACCCACCTGCGCCTGAGCGTACCATTTCATCAACTCCGCGCTACCGGGTGCGTTCTCAGCCGGTGACCATGGGGCGGTATCGTGCTCAGGAACGGGCTGGTAGCCACCGTGTTTTACCTCAAAAATAACGCCGCCCTTATCCAGCGACAGCACGGCATGCCAGGTACCGGCATCCATCTCCAGCACTTTGCAGACTTCACCTAACACCACGCGCTGGGTCACGTTACCGCTGTCATCAAAATTCAACACCAGAAAGCGACCGCTCAGCGCCGTCAGCAGTTCAAACGTGTGCGGGTGGCGATGGGGACGAACATAGGTACCGGGTTCCATCGCGATGGCCAGGCGCTGCACCGGGTCGCTCAGCTCAGGGTGTAAATTACGATGGGCGCGTAAGCGAGGAGAATTTGCGGCCTGCTCGCTTTGTTGCTGCAGGTCACTGAAAGTAATTTGTTTCATATACACCTTTGTGAATGGGGTCATCTGACGGCAACCCGATTGCCGCAAGACGTTATACCATCCTGAACGGTTGATGGGCGATGGCATTTGTGAAACAAATCGCTGCATGGATAAGCTTTCATATCTCCCGGCAGGAGGATCATCAGTAGAACTGACATGAAAATCGCCATTCCCCTTCTGATGACCGGTGAAAGTAACCGATACCATTATCCGCCCACATCCAGTTTACTTTTTCTTCCGACCCAACCTGAAAAACAAAATCGTCGATTCCCACACCGTGTTGTATCTCAGCCGGAAATCCCCCGACCTTGGTTCCCCTGTAGCGATTAAAGTCCTCAAAAAAACTATCACAGGCCTGCTCATCATCATTTACGCAAGAGAGATCAATAATGTCCCAGGCATCTTCCCATCCAGGTGCATCGTCAATGACACTCAGCCATTGAACAGGAAACGCGCGATACGGAGTGTCCAATTCAGGCAATAACTGAAGCCCTTCAAGGGTGGCATACTCGCGGATTAACCATCCTTCACCGTGCGGTTCGTCAAAGGGATGTTGTTCCAAATTGTGGAATAACACCAGAAGGGCTATCCCCTTTAACTGGTCGGGAATAACAGGAAGCTCGTCGACCCGAATCTGAAGAAGCGGAAACATCGGCTTGCCCTTCCAGGTGGGTAATCCTTCATCTGCAAGAGAAACGCCCTTTAGAAACCAGGATGTCATGGGATCTTCAGACGGCCGGAACCCACCTACCTGCACGACCGATGCGGGTCTTAGTTTGGTCCGGAGTTCTTCTAAAACTGATGCACTCTCGAATTTCATGTTTGCTCGCTTTGTAGACTCTTTCTGCGTAGAAGTTTTACCACTCATTGTAAGGTAATCATCAGGCTCTAAGAAACGCATAGGATATTAAACCCTATGTTGAGTAAAACTCACATTGATTCCCACTATTTATCGTTTTTCAAAAGTGACGCCCCTGAAATACCATCCATTCATCCCTGGGATAGAAAAAATAAATAATACCAAGCCTGTATGGAGTACCTATGACACTCGATGTTTTATTCCATGTAATGAACATTATCTCGCCTCATAAATTTAGCGCCCAAGCAAATGTGCATGAGTTGATAACGTTACTTTCAACAGAAAAAGAAAGCTCAGAAGCGCTTTCACCTTTCATCCACCGACTGCACCTCCTCTCTTTCGCCCAATGCAATCCGGGCAACGCCGAAGAGTTGCTCTCAGCGCATTTACCAAAAGAGGATGGGATCCTTCCGCTGCTTGACTTTGCGCAGTGGCCAAAGGTGCATTACGCCGCGTCAGGCGAAGCTCAGACGCGTGAATCCGAGGAGTATTTCCGTGCCATGACCTCGGCTGCCAATCTGTTACGCACTGCGCTGATCGATGCTGAACGTGCAAAAGGGACGCCTGCGCTTTATATTCTCGATAAATTACTTAACCTGAACAGCGCCCTGCCGGAAAGATATAAAAAGATGGCGAATATTCCCTACGCATAAATACGCTCAATAAGAGGAATATCCCATAATAAATATTCCGCTATTTATTAAACCCGCTTTTCATTGTAATCAAGACAGACGATATCCAAAGAAGGCACCACCGGCGCGTTAAGGTTAAGCCACGCCAGCAGCCGTTCAATACTCTGTCCTCTGAGCGAATTTTTGGGCCAGACAAGGTAGTAACCGTCCCCTGTTGCTATCGCCTCCCTGAAAGGCAGCGCGAGCAGGCCGCTTTTCAGCGCGTCGAGTGTGAGCCGGAGATCGGCCATCGCCACGCCGTGTCCGTGCATGGCCGCAAGGCTCCCCTGCTCCAGGGTGTCGAACACGATTCCGCCGCTCATGTCGAGGCCGGGGAATAAGCCCGTCCTTTTCAGCCAGCGCTTCCAGTCCCGTCTGTCCGGCGACGGATGAATAAGATCGCAATCTGGAAGCGTATGCCGGGCAGACTCCAGCAAAGACGGAGTACAAACGGGAATAAGCCATTCGCTGAACAGCAGCCTGCTTTCTGTTGACTCGCCGAAATAGCCGTTACCGAGGAGGATCGCACAATCGTAAGGCTCACGACTGAAATCAACGGAATCGAAGTCCATCCAGACGCTGGCAATTTCGATTTTGGGCTTCGCGTGGTTCTCGCGAAAGGATTTAAGCACATCCAGAAGCCATCGCATCGTCAGCGAGCTGGGTGCTTTAAGGCGCAGAAGGTGGTTTTCACTTTTGAATGCACGACAGGCCCACTCAATATTCGAGAAACTTTCGCTAAGCTGCCCGGCCAGAATACGTCCGGCATCGCTGACCTCCACTCTCGGCCCCTGTCGTTTAAACAATTCGCAATCGAACCACATTTCCAGCGTCTGGACATGCCTGCTGACCGCCCCCGGCGTGATATGGAGTGTTTCAGCCGCTTTGCTGAAGGAGTTCAGCCTTGCGGCAACTTCGAACGCGCGCAGCGCATACAGTGGCGGTAAAGACATACATTCCCTTTCTGTGAGGTTTAACTATGCAGTTTTTGTATTATCGGCACTCGGTGACTTGTCGCCCAGGTCCTCGGACGGAAACGTCAGCAGCAGCTCCCTCAGCAGGGACTCAAGCTGCGCGCGCTGCGCGTCAGACAAGTTGCTCAGCAGCGCATTTTGCGTCTGTGTGTGCACGATCAGCGCCTGTTCGATACGCTCCTGCCCGTGTGCCGTCAGGCTTACGAGGGTACTGCGCTTGTCATCCGGATCGGCAATTCGCCTGATAAGCCCTTGCTTTTCGAGATGGCTGAGCCGGTTCGTCATCGCCCCTGAGGTGATCAACAGCGATTTATACAGCTGTGTGGGGGAAAGGCAGTACGGCTCACCGGCGCGGCGCAGCGTGGCGAGCACGTCAAACTCCCCCTCGCGAAAACCAAACTGCGCCATCGCCTCCGCCCATTCTTTTCCCAAATGCTTCATCAGCCGGAGCATTCGGCCAAAAATTTTCATCGATGAGGCGTCCAGTTCCGGCATGGCACGGTTCCACTGGCCGACAACGAAGTCTACATGGTCTTTCATTTTCACCCCTGATGGCGTGGGTATTTATCCTGTTGTGCGGTACATCTTACGCAAAAACACATTTTATCTTAACGTTAAGATAAATGCTTGTGGCAATTTGCCCGGCCATTCACAACCGAAAAGGATCTCCTGTTGAAACGCACATCGCCTTTACTCTTCGCCGTTATCGCTTTTATCGTCGGGCTGAACCTGCGCCCCATTCTAGCCTCTGTCGGACCGTTGTTTTCCGTGCTGCAGCGCGAAGCGGGGCTAACGGCTACGCAATTTAGCCTGCTGACCACCCTGCCGGTCGCGATGATGGGACTGGCCGCCCTGTGTGGACCCAGCCTTTTAGCCAGAGTTGGTGCCGTACCGGGAATTATGCTCGGGCTCTTCATCCTGCTTGTGGCCTGTTTATTACGCGGTTTTAGCGCCTCACCGGAGAGTCTTATGGGCACCGCGTTACTGGGCGGGGCCAGTATCGGCACGATCCAGGCCTTAATGCCTGCCCTGATAAAAAAGGAATATACGCAAACGGCCAGCACGATAATGTCGCTATTCAGCACGGGCATTATGGCCGGTGCGGCAGTCGCCGCCGCCAGCGCCGAGCCGTTGTTTTCATGGCTGACGCTGAAGCCCGCGCTGGCAATGGCCGGGCTGTTAGCGCTGCTGGCGCTGATACTGTGGTTAACCCTGGTTAAGTATCCTCAGGGGGAAAAAACAGCACCCGAAACCGTTACGCTCTCCTCCTCCCGTACGGCACTGCTGTTGCTCTTTTTCGGCGTGGGAACGGGAGCCTATACGCTGGTATTGGCCTGGCTGCCCCCGCTTTATATTCAGGCGGGATGGTCCGCACGCAGCAGCGGCTACATGCTGGCCTGGCTGACGCTAACCGAGGTTGTCGCAGGGTTTGCCGTCTCCGCGCTGATCGGTAAATTCCCCGACCGTCGCGTGCCGCTGATCGCCGTATTGTTGCTGCTGCTGGCGGGACTCCTGTGTCTGGTCTTTGCGCCGGGTACAACGCCGGTATTATCCACGTTGCTGCTTGGGACCGGGATCGGCGCCCTCTTCCCGCTGTCGCTCATCGTTACGTTCGATCATGCGCGAACGCCCGCGCAGGCCGGGAAGTTACTATCAAAAGTTCAGGGAGGTGGATACATGATCGCCGCGCTCATGCCGTTAATTGCGGGGATCGTTCGCGACAGTTCGGTCTCTCTGACCAGCGCATGGCTGATCATGAGTGCGGGAGTCGTGCTGCTGATCGTCATCGCGTTGAATTTTAAACCCGTCGTGGGCGTGCAGGCACGATGAATGCGATACCAGAATTGAGAGTCGTATTTCAGCCAGTCGTAATATAAATTCAGGGTGAATTTCACCTCACGCAGGAGTAGATATGTCGCAGACGTTAGCGGGAATGGATGTCTTGTTTGTCGCCGGGTTCGGGCCCATTTCTCGGGATACGGAGTCCAGCACCGCGTTTTATGTCCAGACACTCGGCCTTCCGCTGAAGCCGATGGAAGGGAATACCGATTATCTGCTCACTGAAGAGGGCCAGCTGGCAGGCGTGAAGCATTTTGCCGTCTGGCCGCTCGCACAGGCGGCTATGTCATGTTTTGGAGAAGAACAGTGGCCCGCAGAGCACCCGATACCGCAGGGATGGGTTGAATACGAAGTACAGGATCTCGATTCTGCTACCCGTATTCTGAGTGAAAAAGGCTATCGGTTATTGGTGGCTAACCGTATGGAACCGTGGGGGCAAACCGTCACTCGCCTGCTCAGCCCGGAAGGCTTGCTTACCGGGCTGACGATTACGCCGTGGCTGCGGGGGTAATGGGGTTTTGCTTTGATAGCCTCAGGATAAAACAGTATCAATTATTTCTGGTCCATGCCGATACTGACAGAACGACCACCAGTTACTCATAATTAAAAAAGGATATCTGAGTTGAATAGAATGTCAGGAATCGCTGTTTTATCTTTAGTGCTGATGGGATGTAGTTCTGCGCCCTCAGAAAACAGCACTCAGTACCTAAAAACAGAAATGCAGTCGCCAGTTTCAGGGCCAACCTCAGTAACCGTAGCCGCAGACAGCCTTCTGAAAAAAGTAAATACTCGTAATGTGATACTGTACTCACTCCGTCCGTTGCCCGGGAAAGCAGTTACCTCTGAGCTGGACAGAAAATTTGCCGCAGCGACGATGTATATCGATTTGTCTCAAGGTAAAGCAAACAGAACAGCTGAGATCGGTGGTGAGATAAATTACTTTGATCAAGAGCTATACGTGAATGCACACTTGGCAGGAAACAGTGTCAGGACGATACAGGTTGCACCACAGACCATCCCGCTGACACTCAATAAGCCATTCTCGATCAATCTACCACAGGGTATTCACTATTCCGTCATGCTGACGGACAGCCAGCCTTGAACATAGCTAAATCCTCTTAGTTGTGCTGATACTCGACACGGTTACCTGTCGGGTATGTAACCCATTCCGTGCATAAACGCATAAGGTTACATATGAGCGGAAATTGCCTGTTGCCACCAATGGCCCGGAAGCAAAAGGATGACTACCTCCAATTGCACTACGGAAATGGTGTATGTAAATGGCATAATTCGCGCCCAAGCAGCTTATTATTTGGACAGTCCACCATTCTACATTGTTCTGAATCAAACCCTCCGTGAGCGACTATGCTTAGGTAATGCTTCATTGCCTGAATCTCCTTAACCGAAGGTAAAACACCAGGCTCATCTACTTTTAAGGCGAATAATGGAGAAGGGTTCTCTTCTGGAGTGCACTCTATATACCATGACTGACCGCAGTCCAAACAGCAATACATAGATTGTGAGTAATCAAGCGATGGCTCGAAATGATCGCTTTCGGGTATTTCGAAGTAGTGATTAAGAAATAACTCCCGCTGAAACTGAAATTCCTGATTATGATATTCAAGTTCAACCACTGATGATGGAAGTTCACCGCAATTACACATAATCCTTACCATTGAGTTGAATAGCGTAGAGATCGTCCTGTGTCATGAAACGATAATCTGGGTTCTACAATGTGTCGGGTTAACACAGGACTCGAAAATCAGCATACAAACAAACACTTACATAACTCATACTAATACTCCCATTTCGGGAGCTTTTTGGACCCAATCTCTACAGAATGCACATACATATACTCTCTGAGCAAGATCACAGCCGGGATACCGCATCCCGAGTGCCGCCATGCGCGGTAATGAACATGGCGACGGCCGACCGACAATAAGACTCGATCTCGTTGTCGTCCTCTACTCTGGCCTTATCGAAGCGCGCGATAATCAGAAGGTCGGAGCCTTTGAAAAGTGCGGCAAACAAGCGAGCGGACTGAAGTGGATCGGGAACCCTCAGCAGCCCCTTCGCGTGCAACTGACGTAAAAGGGCTTCGATTTGGGCGATGACATGAGCGGGACCGGCTTCGTAATGGAGCTTACTTAACGATTTTTGATTCGTCTTGTCGGCCATGACCATGGCTTCGACGCTACTAACGTCGGGTCTCAACAGCGTGCGCAGCAGTAATGATCCCACCGCCATCAGCTGATCTTCAACCGAACCATCTACGCATTCAAGAATGGACTGTGGGGCAAACAACTGATGGCAACCCGCCACGATGGCCGCACTGAAAAGTGCTTCCTTGTTCTCGAAATGCCGATAGATGCTGAGTTTAGATATCTTCGCCCGCTGGGCGACCTTGTCCAAGGTCGTCGCCTGAAATCCCAATTCCACGAATAGCTCGGAAGCGGCCTCGACGATTGTCTGACCAAGCGCCTCATTGACAGGTCGACCCCGCCGGGCCGTTTTTTTTATATTGGTCACTATAAATACAGTCCTTTACAGTATCGTAATTTATTAATTACGATACTACACAGTTTCATAAATGTGCAAGGTGCGCCAGAACTGGCTCATCTCCTTACATCCTCAACACGGAACTCATCACCATGAATGACGTCATCATTATCGGAGGCAGCTTTGCCGGTCTTGCCGCCGCCCTGCAGCTTGGCCGTGCCCGTCGCAAGGTCACGGTCCTCGACACTGGCCGGCAACGCAATCGCTTTGCTGGCCGTTCACATGGCCTGCTCGGCCACGATCACAAGCCACCGCAAGATATCCTTGTCGAGGCACGGCAGCAACTGGCACGCTATCCAACGATCAAGTTGGTCAACGCGCGGGCCGAAAGCGTATCTGGCACCCTCGACGATTTCTGCGTCGTCACAGACGATAACGAAAGCCTGCGGGCGCGCCGCTTGATTTTGAGCTATGGCGTCGCTGACCAGATGCCTGATATTCCTGGCTTTGCTGAAGGCTGGGGGACGTCCATCATACCATGCCCCTACTGCGACGGCTTTGAAGTCGCCGACCAACACTGGGGCCTCGTCTGGTCTGGCCCGCAGTCGCACAATCAGGTCAGGCTCTTCCATGACTGGACAGACAGATTGACTGTCTTTGGCAACGGTCATGACATCACTCTCGACATACGGGCCGATCTGGCCGCCCGCCAGGTACCTATAGTTGATGGCAGGATCAGCGAAATCGAACCTTACGGGAGCCATAGTGCCACTATCAAGATCGAAACCGGCCCCGATGTGTCAGTCGATATTCTTTTCGCGCATCCGCGTACCAGACCGTCCGCAAGCCTGCATGACGTACTGGGCCTCTCCACGGTCAACACGCCGACCGGCATCGCACTCAAGACCGATGAACACCGTGAAACCAGCATACCAGGCATCTACGCCGCAGGTGACCTTGCCAACCCCGGTATCCCATCGGTTACTACGGCAGTATGGCAAGGCACGATGGCGGGTATCTTCGCTCAGCAGTCGATGCTCAGTTGAGTGCAAGCAGTATCTATCATCCAGCTCAATTCATAATAGACAGGAGCGCCACCATGGTCGCCATAAAACCATTTAAACCCCTGGATGAGAAATTTCCGTTTGACCGCCAACTTGGTATTGCGGCCGCGCCTCTCGTGCTCATCAACCTTTTCACGGTTGCAGATCCCTCCGACGAAATAGGCTTTCTGGATGCTTTCAAGGCGGCTGCCGAGGTCATAACGAAGCAACCGGGCTTCATTTCCATGCAACTCCACCGAGCGATCGGCGACAGTCCGAGTTACCTGAACTATGTAATGTGGGAATCCACCGAGGCGGTTCGTGCGGCCTTCACAGATCCCGAATTCCTCGCGAAACTTCCAGCATATCCTTAATCCGTCTTAGCCAGCCCGCACCTGTTCCAGAAGGTCGTCGTCCCCGGCTTTTGCACGGCCTGACTCCGAAAATAATGATACTGACCTCCAATTTTCGCTCCTGGCATTTACCTGCCACAAGCCGACAAGGCATCTCAAGACACATATCAGTCTTGCAATGAAAGCACTTTTTCTGCTTTGCGTTGACAGATTAGCCAGTGCCTGGTTTATTAAAGCCAGGCATCCAGGCTTTGCATTTATTCAATGAGATCGTATCGTTAACCCGCTTTTAGCATTCGTCGAAGTTCATGGTCCATATATTCATCTACAGCACTGGCATCAATTCCACCGGCTTTGTACCAGACATGGAGCTCTTTAATCGCCAGCGTTCCAAACCTTGCCCAGCCAATGAGGTTCGTTCTCAGGAGGAACTGAATCATTTCTCCTCCTGAACGAAGTGCCGCATCGCCTGCATCCATCAAACACAAGGTTCCATGCGCAACCAGTAACATTCGCCTGAGTTCTGGGTTATTCGCAGAAGGGATACATTCACCCCAGACCTTCTTATGGTAGCAACGTTGTTTAACCGTCCAGGTGATCCGCACAAGCAGTTCAGTAATCAGAACAGGGATCGCCATCGCTAATCCATGCCGTAAGTCGTATCCCTTCTCAAAAACCTGGACGGCGACGGTAGCGAATGACTGGCGATGCTGACCAAATTCACCCACGTCAATAAACTGAAGTAATGAAAAGAAAGGTATAGGGATACCAGAGCCTCTTCCTTGCGCCCCGGAAGAGCCCGCCATATCAGAAAAAAGATGGCCCATCCAGTTTACGAAACCGCTGAATACCTTAGAGACAAGGTTATTCCCTTTAAGCTCAAAAGTTTCTGTATCTACGGAAACCAGTTTTCCGTCTGCCACAAAATGTGCCGTGCTGGTAAATTGATCAAGGATCGAGAAAAATAAACCGACTAAGTCCGGGGAGTGGGCAAGACTTTTAATATGGTGATTCTTCGTGTTCATCCTGAACAGACCGTCAACATCACCGCCATGCCGATGGTCATAGTTGACCTTGAATTTTCTCTCCAGAAAACCGATAGCGCTTTTTGTAGGATCACTCCCTTCTGCACCGCCTTTCCAGCCAAAGGCTGAGGCGAATTTCTCGACTGCACCGTCCACTGCATTATCTGCAAGCTGGGTCAGTTTTCCTTCACCAGGTGCGCCTACCAGAAAAATATCGATAAGCCCGCCAATAACGCCACAGGTGCCAGCGATCATGTAATCATATTTGTCGCAGTGGGCAGTCTTAAAAGTAAAGTCTTCCTGAATGCGTTTCTCCAGAGCAATTCTCTGAGTTGGGGACATCAGCGCGCTAAACGGATCGACAGTTAAATCGACATTATGCTTATGGGCATAGTGCGATACGGACTGGGAATAGGTTTCCCAGTCCATATCGCTGGTGAACGCTATTGTTTCTATCATCGACAGTTTACTGATACTGGACGATGACGGGGTCAAACCGGATTCAAGGTAATCGCTGAATTCACTGGAAACCGTTGTGTGGAAATTCTCATCAAACGTGACACCTGCGTGTTCCAGAACACCATCCATAGCGAAAATCATTTCATCTAAAGCAGCATCGGTATCAGTTTGCAAAGCGTTAAGTGCATCCAGAGCGGCATCAAGGTCACTTAATTGACTCTCGCTTTGTTCAAGCTGGTGCTTCTGCACCAGCAAGGCCGATACCTGAGTATCCGTTTTTTTCATTATGAGAATAATCCAGTCAATTTGCCTTTAATAACGTCCCCCGCTCTGAAATAGCCGATTCCTTCAAAGATGGCGGCAAGTTTTTCTAATTGCTGAGTAGCTGTGTCTTCTTTAATTTTACGTTTTTTCACTTCAACGGTCTTACCATCGTGTTGCTCTTCGACAATACATTCTTCATAGAATGAAAGAACAATATCATAGAATTGTTTTTTGATGGGTTCTCGGGTCAGAGAACTGAGTTTAGCCTCATCAAGGTAGATAGGGCACTTAAGTTTGAGTGCACTGTTTTGCATCTTATTCGATTTCTTATTCAATTCATCCGCCGCACCGGTCAATGCATTCATCATCTTCTGGAGCTTTTGAATTTTTTCACCTTGCCGATTGTGCGCATCCAGAGCGTCGTTAAACTTGCCAGAAATATAATTGAGATCATTAATTAACGCGGACAATGTGGATTGTGTCTGCTTGATGACTTCATTCAGCATCAGCTCCCGGCGCTTTGATTTATCCAGTTCATTAGCACCCGTAAGATGACGAATCCCTTTATAGGCCCCTACACCTAATAACACCGCAACACCAATACCCGTTGCCATACTTGAAAAGCCCAGCACGCCGCCAAGTCCAAGCGTTGCGAGGCCAGAAGTGATGCCCGCAGCGGACATACCGATAACAGAGCCAGAAAGATAGACAGCAGCAAGCGGCACACCTACCGCACCTGCTTTCGCCGTAAGTTCTTTCATGCTGCGTTTCAGCGCATCGTCGGAAAAATCTTCTCGTAACATCTTAAAATCTTGCTGAATAGCCATCACCGCAAGTTCTATTTCTTCGTCAGTTACGCCCAGCAGGGGTTGCACTTGCTGAAGAAATGGAAAGTTTTTATATTCACCGTCATTAACACTCATGAAAATGCTAATCAGGTCTTTAACAAGAGAGATTTTTATTGACTTGTTATGGCTAGGCACGCATTCCCGGTCAATAATCGCTATTAACTCTTCAACCGGCATTAGACTGGATTCTGCACCGATGTAACTACGCAGTATAAATCGGGATTCGGTCGTTAACTCAAGTCGGGTCATCAACAAGAGAATTTCGGCAAACTCTTTTTTATCAACCTGACCGTCATCTGAGAACGCCATGTTAACGATGATTTTGACGTAAGCCACTTTAAGAGCCTCTGACATTTCGGCAAGAGTGATGAGCTGATCTTCTTCTTTAAACTCATCAAAGTCACTAATGGTATGCTCAAGAATGTCGCTCAGCTTCTTATAGTTGCACTCCATCAAACTTTTGAGTGGTTTTATCTCGCCATTTTTTAGTTTAAGGGAGACAAATTCTGTTCGCTTTTCCTTGCCTTTATCATTTACGGTGACATCTTCTATATATTCTACGGCTTCAATATTGTTGTAGTATACGTCATAAGGACTTTCAAATGCTTCTTTTATAACCAGTTTTTCACCGGTAAAAACGATGCCATCTTTTGCACTACCAAATACCGTATTGTCATAAATGGCCAGCACAGCATTCAGGTTATCAGCGACATTGAATGCTTTAGCGACGTTATTCAGTTTTTTTTCAGGGATACCTGGAGCAACAAAAACGTTCTTACTTACTGAAGGTAAATTTTCCTTAAGGAAGGTATTGACGTTATTCACAACTTTCTCCTTATTCGTTGCAACGGATCGATGAATAATCGACCCTTTTTTTTACAATTTGTGATTATATCCATCTGGAGTGTCACATTTTGTCATTAGCTCATAGGTATATGAGTAAAAATACAAAGAGGAGTATGCCATCCGGACAAGTAGATCATTCACGAAATAGTCAAAAGTATAGGGTGCTGTTCTGCCGTTTGCGTGGCATAAACTGATAACATACTATTAACTAAATAACTTAAGCGAAACCTGATGTCATCATCACGAGATGCAGCGTGCTGCATTTGCGCATTCTACGGGCGTATTTAAGAACATGGAGGGAACAGAGATGCTGGTTAATTCCATTCACCAAAAAGCTCACCTCCCCAAAGCCTCCACAATTGCCCCCTCCATTTTCTCGGGCGTAGTCATCGGTGCAAAACGCTTGAGCGGTTTACCGTCGCGTCCGATTAGAAACTTAGTAAAGTTCCACTTAATCCGCTCGCCCAGCACGCCGGGCAGTTCGTTTTTCAGATAACGAAACAGCGGATGCGCTGCGTTACCGTTAACCTCGACTTTCTCAAACATCGGGAAGCTCACGCCGTAGTTGATGTAACAGGTTTTCGAGATTTCGTCGGCGCCGCCGGGTTCCTGTTTGCCGAACTGGTTGCAAGGGAAGCCCAGCACGACTAATCCTTCATCGGCGTATTTCTTGTATAGCGCTTCAAGGCCACCGTACTGTGGCGTGAAGCCGCACTGGCTGGCGGTATTAACGACCAAAACCACCTTTCCTGCATAGTCGGCCATAGAGATAAGCTGCCCATCCAGACGGGTGGCGGTAAGTTGATAAAAGCGAGTCATACTGAAATCCTCAAAGCAGGCCGAAAAGTCACGGTAACCATCAACGAGCCGCCACCGTGTAGAAAGTTTACATTCACGCAGGCTATTTGTGATACATTCCTGGCGCGCCAATGACCACCACACTCGCTACCAGGTATGCAGAACATAACAAAAAAAATTATCTGGCTTCTGCTTACTCTCCCACTCCTCAGCGGTTGTGGCACGCTCTCGCAAATGTCCTCTCCGGAAGGTACTCAGGAACTTCTCACCCATGATTCACTGGATGGCGACGTTGACAGCGTGGTGCGTCACTACATGGCGCAAAAATCCGTTCCCGGGATGACGGTCGCGGTGATCCATAATCACGGCTCGCCGCAGTTTTACACCTGGGGCGTAACCGATGCGGTCAATCGCTATCCGGTCAGGCCCGATACGCTGTTTGCGCTTGGCTCGCTCAGCAAAGGGATCACGGCGGAAGTGGTTGCTTGTCTGGTGAATGAAGGGCAACTGAACTGGAACGATAACCTGGCGACATTGCTTCCGCCGGGGACGCCGCTTAGCGCGGATGCACAAAAAATCACCCTGCTTGAACTGGTAACCCACACCTCCGGCCTGCCGCGTCAGAATATGGATGTTCCGATGCTTGGAAAATTCATCAGCTACTTAAGCACGGGCGATAATTTCTACGGTGAGCTGGATAGCGATAACGTGCTGCGCTACCTCGCCGACTGGCGAGCGCCAAAGAATAAAGTGCCGCAATACTCCAATACCGGCTACGCCCTGATCGGCTATATCCTGAAACACAAAACCGGCGAAGATATCCAGAGTTTAGCCTCGCGCTATATTTTCCATCCGCTGCAAATGGCTAACAGCAGCTTTACGCCCCGGCAGCTAAAAGGGTATCCACAGCGGGCGCTTGGCCACGCAGGCGATCAGCCGAAGTTTATCCCGCGCGGGCAGCTCACCCCGGACTGGCATTTTTCCAACAACATGGTGGCGGCAGCGAGCTTATACAGTAACGCCGAAGATCTGGCGACCTATGCCCGCTATCACGTCTCAACAACCCACAATCCCCTGCTGGACAGCGTCTTTGCCGAAGTGAGAAATACCGATATTCAACGTCCCGACGGGGTACAGGGTATTGCCTGGACCACCGACTTTATCGGTCTGGAAAAAATCACCTATCAGGTCGGTTATATCGGCGGCTACTCCAGCTTTATCGGCTATGACAAAGAAAAAGGCAATGCGGTGGTGGTGCTGCAAAATACCTTTAACTGGAGTAATTACATTGGCATCGCGCTACTGATGGATATGGCGAAAAAAGACGGTCTTACCCCTACACCGCCGACTTCGGCCTTAAATTCTCATCAAACGTCAGCCGTTTCCGTTCAGGCTCAACCTCGCGCAGCGGCTCCACCTGGTGCATAGTGAGCTTGCAGCGTTCCACCAAAACCTGATATTCCCGCGTCCCCTGCTGCTTCCATGCCAGCTCCTGCTCGCTCAGCGCGCGAATCGCTTTGGCTGGGCTGCCGATAATCAAATGGTTGGCGGGCATCTCCGCTTTTGCCTTCACGAACGCCGCCGCGCCGACGATGCTGTTTTCGCCGATGATCGCCCCGTCCATCACCACCGCGTTCATGCCCACCAGCGCATTGCGGCGGATCACACAGCCGTGAAGAATGGCGCTGTGGCCGATATGCCCATCCTCTTCCACCACCGTGTCCTGCTCCGGGAAGCCGTGCATCACGCAGTTATCCTGAATGTTTGCACCGTCTTTCACCACGATACGGCCAAAATCACCGCGCAGGCTGGCGTTAGGACCAACATAGACGCCTTTGCCCAGAATCACGTCGCCAATCAGCACTGCCGTTGGGTGAACGTAGCTCTCGTCAGGTACCACCGGCGTCAGACCATCAATTTGATAAACAGGCATCTTCCCTCCTTATGCGCTTGTAAGACCACCAAAGCGTTGATAGTAGAGCGTGCCGGGCACGGGCAGTTCGCCCACGGAGGTTTCGCCCTTCTCGCTGACAAACGCCAGGGCCCCCGGCGCGACACGCTGATAGATATTAATGCAGAGCTGTCGGGCGCTTTGCCCCGCCCAGTGCGCAGGCAGCAACTCTTCCGGCAGCAGCGGGTCTTTCAGCACCACGCGACGATAAAAATGAATCAGCAGCAGCTGGATCTGGAAACAGCGCTCCGGCGTCAGCTCCTCCGGCGCGGCCTCTTTCAGCAGCGGCAGCAGCGGCCGGAACGAGCTGATAAACGACTCGTACATTGCGTTTTGCTCGGTTAACTGCCAGCACTCTTCCACCCGCGAACGCAGCGCGGCGCGGGAGAGCGCCAGCGGCGAGTGGGCTTCAAAGAAAATCACGTTTTCCGCCACCCCGGCATCGTGAAGCAGAGACTGCACGTCCGCCAGATGCTGCGACGGCGAGGCCATCAGGCTCGGTGCCAGCGTGCCGAACCCCTGCCAGATTAGCTGTTTTTTGACGTCGGCGAGGATGGTTTTGTCCAGCCCTTCTGAGAGCAGCAATAGCCATTTTCCGTCCCAGGCGGGCAGTTCCGCACGGTAGATCTTATTCTCCGCACGGCGCGTCAGGCGCAGCCCCTTATCGCTCAGGCGGTAAAAACTGCGACGCCCGATGCGGGAAACATCCAGCCAGCCCTCTTTGTTAAGGCGAAACAGCGCGGTGCGTACAAAGCGCTCTCCAAATCCCATCCCTTCCAGTAACGCGGCCAGGCTGCCGAGCCAAATCTCTCCGCCGCGATGGGACAGCGCGTCACCGTATAACGAGGAGATAAGCGAGGTCCCGCTGACGGGAACGGAACTGACCGCGTGCTGGATAAAGGCGTCGAGTTTATTCATGTGATTCATTCTGTTGTTATTTTTGTCCTGGATGAATCATAGCACAGGACCCTTACCCTAACCCTCTCCCAAAGGGAGAGGGCCGGGGTGAGGGAAAACTTAACCGTTGGCCGCCGCTTTACGCAGGTCAAACACCCGGCAGGCTTTCCCCTCCGAGCGCGGAATGCTGCCGCAGTTCACGATCGTCACGTCGGTGGAAATCCCCACCATCGACTTAATGCGGTGGCGCAGCTGGTGACACACCTGGCAACGCTGCTCGTGCGTCAGCGTGAGGCTGCTCTCTTTCAGCTCCACCTTCACGGAAAGTGAATCAAGATGCCCGCGACGGTTCACCTCCAGCTGGTAGTGCGGCGAAAGATGTTCGAACTTCACAATCTCCTCTTCCAGCTGCGACGGGAAGACGTTGACGCCGCGAATGATCAGCATATCGTCGCTGCGGCCGCTGATGCGGTCCATACGGCGCATGCTGCGCGCGGTTGCCGGGAGCAGACGCGTCAGGTCGCGGGTGCGGTAGCGGATCACCGGCAGCGCCTCTTTGGTCAGCGTGGTGAACAGCAGTTC
>NZ_QPFW01000216.1:0-37446 GCF_008122455.1 Enterobacter sp. C6 | reverse complement strand
GCGGTGGCCTGATCCTGGCGAAAGGCGGTGACGAAGAGCTGTACAAAAAACTGAACTCCGCGGTGTTCCCAAGCGCGCAGGGCGGCCCACTGATGCACGTTATCGCGGCAAAAGCGGTCGCGCTGAAAGAAGCGATGGAGCCTGAGTTCAAGGTTTATCAGCAGCAGGTTGCTAAGAACGCCAAAGCGATGGTGGAAGTGTTCCTGAACCGTGGCTACAAAGTGGTATCCGGCGGTACTGAAAACCACCTGTTCCTGCTGGATCTGGTTGATAAGAACCTGACCGGTAAAGAAGCTGACGCTGCCCTGGGCCGCGCCAACATCACCGTGAACAAAAACAGCGTGCCAAACGATCCGAAGAGCCCGTTCGTGACCTCCGGTATCCGTATCGGTTCTCCGGCCGTGACTCGCCGCGGCTTCAAAGAAGCAGAAGTGAAAGAGCTGGCTGGCTGGATGTGTGACGTTCTGGACAACATCAATGACGAAGCGGTTATCGAGCGCGTCAAAGGTAAAGTTCTGGATATCTGCGCACGCTTCCCGGTATACGCATAATTCCTCTGCTTTGCAGAAATAAAAAAGGCCGCGCTTGCGGCCTTTTTTTATGGCTTAACGCCGGTCAAGGGAAATCGCGCCGGGACCAACAATCGCCAGCAAAATAAAGGCGCCAGCAATACTGATATTCTTGTAGAAGTTAATCATATTCGGTACGACCGCATCACCGGTCATATCCCAGTAGTGATGCCCAATCACCGCCGTTCCGAGGGTGTAGAACACAAACAGTACCGCGAGAGGACGGGTGAAAAAGCCCAGTACGATCAGGATAGCGGCAGGCACTTCCATCACCACCGCAATAATGGCCGCCAGCATGGGCATCGGCGTCCCCAGCGAGGTCATGTATTGTACGGTGCCGCTAAATCCCGTCAGTTTTGGATAACCAAAGATAATAAACAGCACGACAAGTGCGATGCGGCCAATGAGCAGCAGCAGGTGACGTGACTGGCCGAAATCGAGATAACGTAGTGAGTTCATGGCAGAAAAACCTCTGCAAGTGGAGTAATTTAAACGTAATACATATTTCCATTCCCTGCCATACGCCAGGCGACTGCACAAGATGTTAATTTTTCGTTAATTTATAGCAGGCTATCTACTTGCTTAATTTTTATATTCTCGCCAGACTATGGCCTCGATTTCGGGAGGGATTCATGGTCTTGTATTCCACGCGCTGGCTGGCGCTGAGTTATTTCACCTATTTCTTTAGCTACGGTATTTTTCTGCCCTTCTGGAGCGTCTGGCTCAAGGGTATCGGCCTGACGCCCGAGACCATCGGCGTCCTGCTGGGGGCCGGGCTGGTGGCGCGTTTCCTCGGCAGCCTGCTGATTGCCCCGCGCGTCAGCGATCCCTCCTTACTGATCAAGGCCGTGCGCATTCTTGCTCTGCTGACCCTGATCTTTGTGGCCTGCTTCTGGGTCAGCCACCAGTTTGCCTGGCTGATGGTGGTGATGGTCGGCTTTAACCTGTTCTTCTCACCGCTGGTGCCGCTGACGGATGCCCTGGCGAACACCTGGCAAAAGCAGATCACCATGGACTATGGTCGCGTGCGCCTGTGGGGCTCTATCGCCTTTGTGATTGGCTCGGCGCTGGTGGGCAAACTGGTCAGCCTTTACGATTATCGCGCCATTCTTGCCCTGCTGAGCATCGGTATTGCCTCGATGCTGCTGGGCATGCTGTTGCGACCGTCGGTGATGCCACAAGGGGAAAGCCGCCATCAGGAGAGCGCCGGCTGGCCCGCATGGCGGAGCCTGGTCGCACAAAGCTGGCGTTTTCTGGCGTGTGTGTGCCTCCTTCAGGGGGCGCATGCGGCGTATTATGGCTTCAGCGCCATCTACTGGCAGGGGGCAGGGTATTCCGCTTCCGCCGTGGGCTATCTATGGTCGCTGGGCGTGGTGGCCGAAGTCATTATCTTTGCCCTGAGCAAAAAACTGTTCCGTCGCTTTGGCGCGCGTGACCTGCTGCTGCTTTCCGCCGTGTGTGGGGTGGCGCGCTGGGGGATTATGGGCTGGACGACCGATCTGCCGTGGCTGATTGTGGCGCAAATTCTTCACTGCGGCACCTTTACCGTGTGCCATCTGGCAGCCATGCGCTATATCGCTGCGCGCGAGGGCGGGGACGTGATTCGCCTGCAGGCCGTCTATTCGGCAGTGGCAATGGGGGGCAGTATCGCGATCATGACGGTGTTTGCGGGGTTCCTCTATCAGCATCTGGGGCACGGCGTCTTCTGGGTGATGGCGCTGGTCGCCTTGCCCGCCATCGTTGTTCGCCCTAAAGTGGCTCCCCGCGCGTCGCTATGATTCCAGCATGGCGCGAATATGTTCTTGCTGCTGCGCGTTCAATGTCTCAACGGCATGAATCAACGGCGGCGAGAACAGCGGCAGGGCCGTAGGGTAGGGGGTGATAACCAGCGCGGCTTCGCGCGGCGCCCCCTCTTTCTGAAAGGCCTGCAGCGTCAGGTAGCGAATATTGAGCGGCAGCAGCGTCAGCTCGCGAAGCTGCTGTTCGATCTGTTCCTCACTGGCTTTATCGTCTCCCGTCAGCAGGATCACCTGTTTTTCATGCAGGTCAGTCTCCTGCATCAGCCAGGCACCAAAAATCACCGCCACGAGGCTCATCTCTTCATCGGAAAAACGCAGGCCAAATTCCGCCTCCAGTTCAAACAGCGCCTCTTTCGTGGTGCGTAACAGTCGGGGATAAAGGCGGTGGATCTCCTCCGGCAGGTTATTGTCGATGCCGATCTCAAACAGCGAACGGTCCAGCGCCTGAGCCAGATGGATATACAGCTGATCGGTCAGCCCTTGTTCATCGCTGAAGTTCATCCCGGTCTGGGAACGAAAGCGGGCCACCATGCGCACGATGGCCCGACGTAGACGCTGATCCTGCTGGTGCTTATCAAGCACCGGATCGGGCGTGCGGAGCATCATAAACAGCAGCGCCAGAAACAGCTGTTCATCCCCGTGGGCACCCTGCGGGACGCGCCGTCTCCAGTGGCGCACGATCTCCTGGGCCGTAAAATACTCCCCTCTCGACTGGGTCCAGCTGCGCTGAACGTGGGAAAACTGCGGCGTATTCCCGAGCTGGTGCTGAATAAGGCAGTATTGCAGATAAAGCTGTAAAAACTGGACGTCGCGGCATTCAAACTGGCGCTGGAGCTTGCGTGAGCAGAAGCCGATCAGTGCCCGCAGGTTCGCATCGTCGTAAAGCGGACGCGCAATGCCGTGTTGTTTAAGCGCGGTTTTTAATGCGGGGGTAAACTGGTGCGAGACGAATTGCGGGCAAAGCCGCAGCGCCCGGCGCAGCCAGTGCAGCAGGCATAAACGCTGATTCAGGGCTGTGCCTTCAATCCGGTAGCAGCCGTCGTGGTGCGTAACGATATCCAGTCGGTGATAGCGCTGGATTTCATCGCGCGTCTCGGCTATATCTTGCCGTGCCATCGCGTCATCCACGCCGTTGGCAGCGATTATGCTCTGTGCGGTGACGGCAGCATCGGGCAGGTAAAGCATCAAAAGCACCTGGCAGCGGCGCTGCGAACTGGAAAGCACAGATGGAATTTCAAGCGTCGTCATCATCTGTCGGGTATCCAGTGTGAATGTTTGATAAGAATAGCTAAAGGATGAGCGCTGAAAAGCGCGCCGGCAGGCCTTTCACTCAGGATTGCTGGGGAACATCACAGAATTTTTGACGTGAGGAATTGATGCAAACAGTTAAACAATGTGCGATGGCGTTATTTTTGGCGGTTATCAGCTTAACCGCCAGCGCACACCCTCACAGCTTTATTGACATCAAAACCGAGCTGGTCACCGACGGCACGCAATTGAGCGGCCTGAAAATGCGCTGGACGATGGATGAAATCACCTCGGCCGATCTGCTCTACGATGCGGGAAATGCGAAGCCCGGCGATGAAATCTGGAAAAAGCTGGCGGCGGAAGTAATGGCCAACGTGCTCGGCCAGCACTACTTCACTGAATTCTGGCACAACGGGCAAAAGGTCAAATTTCTGAACCGACCCACGGAATACGGGATGACGCGTGAAGGGCACCAGGCGGTGCTGACGTTCGTGCTTCCGCTGGCGCATCCGCAGCCGCTGGCGGGGCAAACGTACCGCTTTTCCACCTTTGACCCTACCTACTATGTTGACATGCGCTATGACAAAGACAGCGACGTACGGCTGCCGGACGCGCTGCAAAAAAGCTGCAAAATTGGCGTGCACACCCCGAAACCCAGCGAAGAGACGCTGAACTTTGCGGTCTCGCTTGATAAAGAAGATGCACCGCCCGAGGATATGGAATTGGGTAAACAGTTTGCGCAGGAGGTGACGTTACAATGTCAGTGATCTCCTCTCCGGTTCGGAAACCGCGCCGCTGGCTGCACCTCTGGCCGCTGGCGCTCTTTTTACTGTTAGCAACTGGCGGTGCGCTGTGGCTGTGGCAGGCCTGGCCGCAGGTCATGATGAAAAGCATTATCTGGCAGCGTGAGGTTAACCAGCAGATGAGCGGTCTGCTGAAGGCGGTGGCGGAGAACCCGACCAAAGCGGGTGGTTCCCTGCTGGCGTTCAGTTTTGTCTATGGCGTTCTGCACGCCCTGGGGCCGGGGCACGGCAAAATCGTCATTACCACCTGGCTTGCTACCCATCCGTCGAAGCTCAAATCGAGTATCGGCCTGACGCTGGCCTCCTCGCTGCTGCAGGGCGGCGTGGCGATTGCACTGGTCGTTGTTGTGCTTTCACTTTTGCAGCTTCCGGCGCGCCAGCTGCACATGAGCAGCTTCTGGCTTGAAAAAGGGAGCTATGCGCTGGTGGGCCTGCTGGGGCTGATCCTGTGCTGGCGGGCGCTGAAAAAGCTGCGCGTGCTGCTGCAAAAGCCGAAATTCAAAACCTTTACGCCGCACCACGTTCATGATGAAAACTGCGGCTGCGGGCATCAGCATTTGCCCACACAGGAACAATTACAGAACGGCGACGACTGGCGCGCGCGGCTGGTGATTGTTCTCTCTATGGGCATGCGCCCGTGTTCGGGTGCCATCATGGTGCTGCTGTTCAGTAAGGTGATAGGCGTGTTCGGCTGGGGCATGCTGTCCGCGCTGGCGATGGCGGCAGGAACCTCTCTCACCATTTCGTCTTTAGCGCTGCTGGTACACAGCTTCCGTCAGCTGGCGGTCAAACTCAGCGGCAATAAAACACCGGTGCTGTGGCGGCAGGTTGGCTGGACAACGCTCGCGCTGGCGGGCGGGGTGATTCTGCTGCTAGCGGCGGTAACGATGTGGATGAGTGCGGTACCGGTGGGAAGGGGATTGCGGCCGTTTTAGTTTCAATTCCCTCTCCCACAGGGAGAGGGAATTACCGGGATTAACGCTTCAGCGCATCGCTCAGTTCATCACGCATGTTTGCCAGCATGGCTTTAACAACGCGTGGGTTACCCGCAACGATGTTGCCGGTAGACAGATAGTTATGGCCGCCGGTGAAGTCGCAAACAATGGCGCCTGCTTCACGCGCGATCAGCTCGCCCGCTGCAAAATCCCATGGCTTCAGTGAGAGTTCGAAGTAACCGTCAACGCGGCCGGTGGCAACATAGGCCAGATCCAGCGCAGCAGAACCGGTGCGACGGAAGTCCGCGCATTCGGTGAACAGTTTGCCCAGGATATTCATATAGGTGGTCGCGTGCTGTTTTGCCTTGAACGGGAAACCGGTCGCCAGGATGGTGCCGTCCAGATCGCGTGCGTTGCTGCAGCGCAGACGGTAGCCGTTCAGCTGTGCGCCCTGACCGCGGGTCGCGGTGAACAGTTCGTTACGCATTGGATCGTACACAACGGCGACTTCAGTACGGCCTTTAATGCGTACTGCGATAGACACAGAGAAGTGTGGCAGGCGTTTGACGAAGTTGGTGGTGCCATCCAGTGGATCGATAACCCATTGAACATCCTGATCGGTACCTTCATGTTCACCGCTTTCTTCGGTGATGATGGTGTGCTGTGGGTAAGATTTGCGGATCGTTTCGATAATAATCGCTTCTGCGGCTTTATCGACGTTCGTCACGAAATCATTGCTGCCTTTCTGGCTGGTTTCTACGGAGTCTGGCGTTTCGTAGTGTTTGGCAATTACATTACCCGCCTTGCGCGCTGCGCGCACGGCGATGGTCAGCATCGGATGCATCGGTCTCTCTCACTGGATGTTAAAGAACAGGAAAATCGGCGCAGAGTATAGCAGCGGGATCGGATTATGTCTCCCGTTTATGATAATATGCCCGAATATTCTTCAGACGCTGAATTCAGACATTAAAAATTATGCTGCAAAACATTCGAATCGTGCTGGTCGAAACATCGCACACCGGCAACATGGGCTCCGTTGCCCGCGCTATGAAAACCATGGGCTTAACGAACCTGTGGCTGGTTAACCCGCTGGTGAAACCCGACTCGCAGGCTATCGCGCTGGCGGCCGGGGCCAGCGACGTGATCGGCAATGCCCAGATCGTCGACACCCTTGACGAAGCGCTGGCCGGCTGCAGCCTCGTTGTGGGTACCAGCGCGCGTTCGCGCACGCTGCCGTGGCCAATGCTCGATCCGCGTGAATGCGGCCTGAAAAGTGTCTCGGAGGCAGAACAGGCGCCGGTTGCGCTGGTGTTTGGCCGCGAGCGCGTTGGCCTGACCAACGACGAGCTGCAGAAGTGTCATTATCACGTCGCGATTGCGGCAAACCCGGAGTACAGCTCGCTGAACCTGGCGATGGCGGTGCAGGTTATCGCTTACGAAGTCCGTATGGCGTGGCTGGCAACGCAGGAAAAAGAGGTCGAGCCGAAAGAAGAGACGGCTTACCCGCTGGTGGACGACCTTGAGCGTTTCTACGGTCACCTGGAGCAGACGCTGCTCTCAACCGGCTTTATCCGTGAAGGCCACCCGGGCCAGGTGATGAACAAGCTGCGCCGTATGTTTACCCGCGCGCGTCCGGAAAGCCAGGAGCTGAACATCCTGCGCGGGATTCTGGCGTCGATTGAGCAGAAGAATAAAGAGTAGTGCCGGTTTGTTTTCTCTCTCCCTGTGGGAGAGGGGCGGGGTGAGGGCATCAGGCCGCACCTGTATTATGAAGGCACAGAAGGTTAAATACCTGACTAAAACAGTCAAGTAAATAGTTGACCATTTTAGTCAGGAATGTCAGACTTGGCCCTGCTATGCAATACCCCATTTTACTATAAAAAACCCCGGGCAGGGGCGAGTTTGAGGTTAAGTAAGACATGAGACTGACATCTAAAGGGCGTTATGCCGTGACCGCGATGCTGGACGTTGCGCTCAACTCCGAAGCGGGCCCGGTTCCGTTGGCTGATATTTCTGAACGACAAGGGATCTCCCTCTCTTATCTGGAACAGCTGTTCTCCAGACTGCGTAAAAATGGACTGGTTTCCAGCGTTCGTGGTCCAGGCGGCGGTTATCTGCTGGGTAAAGACGCGGGCAGTATTGCAGTTGGTGAAGTGATTAGCGCAGTTGACGAATCCGTTGACGCGACCCGTTGCCAGGGTAAAGGCGGCTGCCAGGGCGGCGATAAGTGCCTGACCCACGCGCTGTGGCGCGATCTGAGCGACCGTCTCACCGGCTTCCTGAACAACATCACCCTGGGTGAACTGGTCAATAACCAGGAAGTTCTGGATGTCTCTGGTCGTCAGCACAGTCAGGATTCCCAACGCAGCACCCGCGCGCAGGACGCTATCGACGTCAAACTGCGCGCGTAATAAAACGATAAGTATTTCAGAATCAGGCCGGGGCGAAGACTCGCCCCGTGTACTCGGTCGTACATCCAGCCGGTTGCCTGATTCCTTGCATTGAAGCGATGTACGGAGTTTAAAGAGCAATGAAATTACCGATTTATCTCGATTACTCCGCAACCACGCCGGTGGACCCGCGTGTTGCCGAGAAAATGATGCAGTGTCTGACCCTGGACGGAAACTTTGGTAACCCAGCTTCCCGTTCACACCGTTTTGGCTGGCATGCTGAAGAGGCGGTTGATATCGCCCGTAATCAGATTGCTGACCTGGTGGGTGCCGACCCGCGTGAGATTGTTTTCACCTCCGGTGCGACCGAATCCGACAACCTGGCGATCAAAGGTGCAGCCAACTTTTATCAGAAAAAAGGCAAGCACATCATCACCAGCAAAACCGAACATAAAGCCGTGCTGGACACCTGCCGTCAGCTGGAGCGTGAAGGGTATGAAGTCACCTACCTGGCGCCACAGAGCAACGGCATCATCGACCTGAAAGAGCTCGAAGCGGCCATGCGTGATGACACCATTTTGGTTTCCATCATGCACGTCAACAACGAAATCGGCGTGGTACAAGACATCGCGACCATCGGCGAAATGTGCCGCGCGCGCGGTATCATCTACCACGTGGACGCGACCCAGAGCGTGGGCAAACTGCCTATCGACCTGAGCCAGCTGAAAGTTGACCTGATGTCCTTCTCCGGCCACAAAATCTATGGCCCGAAAGGGATTGGCGCGCTGTACGTGCGTCGTAAGCCGCGTATCCGCATCGAAGCACAGATGCACGGTGGCGGTCACGAGCGCGGCATGCGTTCCGGTACGCTGCCTGTTCACCAGATCGTGGGCATGGGCGAAGCCTACCGCATTGCAAAAGAAGAGATGGAAACCGAGATGGCACGCCTGCGCACGCTGCGTAACCGTCTGTGGGACGGCGTGAAAGATATGGAAGAAGTGTATCTGAACGGCGATCTCGAGCAGGGCGCACCGAACATCCTCAACGTCAGCTTCAACTATGTTGAAGGCGAGTCGCTGATCATGGCGCTGAAAGACCTGGCGGTTTCTTCCGGTTCTGCCTGTACCTCTGCAAGCCTTGAGCCATCCTACGTGCTGCGCGCGCTGGGTATGACTGACGAGCTGGCACACAGCTCTATCCGTTTCTCTTTAGGTCGTTTCACTACCGAAGAAGAGATTGACTACACCATCAAGCTGGTTCGCAACTCCATTGGCCGTCTGCGCGACCTTTCTCCACTGTGGGAAATGTTCAAGCAGGGCGTGGATCTTAACAGCATTGAATGGTCACATCACTAATCGGTACATAAGGAGAATTCAATCATGGCATACAGCGAAAAAGTCATCGATCATTACGAAAACCCACGCAACGTTGGCTCTTTTGACAACAGTGACGAATCTGTTGGTAGCGGCATGGTCGGTGCGCCGGCGTGTGGCGACGTGATGAAGTTGCAGATTAAAGTCAACAATGAAGGTATCATTGAAGACGCGCGCTTCAAGACCTACGGCTGCGGTTCTGCTATCGCGTCCAGCTCCCTGGTCACCGAATGGGTGAAGGGCAAGTCTCTGGACGAAGCACAGGCAATCAAGAACACGGATATTGCTGAAGAACTCGAACTGCCACCGGTGAAAATTCACTGCTCAATTCTGGCAGAAGACGCGATCAAAGCCGCCATTGCGGATTACAAAAGCAAACGTGAAGCAAAATAATTGAGGTTTGAGTATGTCGATTACCCTTAGCGACAGCGCTGCCGCGCGAGTAAGCTCTTTTCTGGCGAACCGTGGTAAAGGCTTTGGCCTGCGACTGGGCGTACGTACCTCCGGCTGTTCTGGTATGGCTTACGTACTGGAGTTTGTTGATGAACCGGCGTCTGACGACACCGTGTTTGAAGACAAGGGCGTGAAGGTGGTGGTCGATGGCAAAAGCCTGCAATTCCTCAACGGCACTCAGCTGGACTTCGTTAAAGAAGGCCTGAACGAAGGGTTCAAATTCACGAACCCGAACGTCAAAGACGAGTGTGGTTGCGGCGAAAGCTTCCACGTTTAACCGCGCGTCATCCGAAACCCCACCGTGGCGTTACCCGCTACGCGTGGGGTTTGTTTTAACAGGCTACCCCTGAGATTGTTATGGATTACTTCACTCTCTTCGGACTACCCGCTCAATACCCGATTGATCTCCAGGCGCTGACGATCCGCTTTCAGGATCTGCAGCGTCAGTACCATCCGGACAAATTCGCGAGCGGTACTCAGGCAGAGCAGCTGGCTGCGGTATCGCACTCTGCGACCATCAACCAGGCCTGGCAGACGCTGCGTCATCCGCTGGCGCGCGCTGAATATCTGCTCTCGCTCCACGGTTTTGATCTGGCGAGCGAACAGCACACCGTGCGCGACACGGCGTTTCTGATGGAGCAGTTGGAGCTTCGCGAAGAGCTCGATGAGATTGAACAGGCCAAAGACGAAGCGCGTCTGGAAAGCTTTATTACGCGCGTGAAGGGCATGTTCGATACCCGCCATCAGCAGATGGTGGAGCAACTGAACAACGAGACCTGGGACGTGGCGGCAGATACTGTGCGCAAACTCCGTTTTCTCGATAAACTGCGAAGCAGTGCTGAACAACTCGAAGAAAAGCTGCTCGATTTTTAATTTCGGAAGCAATTATGGCCTTATTACAAATTAGTGAGCCTGGCTTAAGTGCCGCACCGCACCAGCGTCGTCTGGCGGTGGGTATCGATCTGGGCACCACCAATTCCCTCGTGGCGACCGTGCGTAGCGGCCAGGCGGAAACGCTGGCTGACGAGCAGGGCCGCCATCTGCTGCCTTCCGTGGTCCACTACCAGCAGCAGGGTCACGCGGTCGGCTATGACGCCCGCGCCAACGCCGCGCGCGATCCGGCCAACACCATCAGCTCCGTCAAGCGCATGATGGGCCGCTCGCTGGCCGATATTCAGACCCGCTACCCGCATCTGCCGTATCAGCTGCAGGCCAGTGAAAACGGCCTGCCGATGATCGCGACCGCGGCCGGTCTGCTGAACCCGATTCGTGTTTCTGCTGACATCCTCAAAGCGCTGGCTGAGCGCGCTACGGCAACGCTCGGTGGCGATCTGGACGGCGTGGTGATCACCGTTCCTGCCTACTTTGACGATGCACAGCGTCAGGGCACCAAAGACGCCGCGCGTCTGGCGGGCCTGCACGTGCTGCGTCTGCTGAACGAACCGACGGCGGCGGCGATTGCCTACGGCCTCGACTCCGGTCAGGAAGGGGTCATTGCGGTTTACGATCTCGGCGGCGGTACCTTTGATATTTCAATCCTGCGCCTGAGCCGTGGGGTATTTGAAGTGCTGGCGACCGGCGGGGATTCCGCGCTGGGTGGCGATGACTTCGACCATCTGCTGGCGGACTACATTCGCGAGCAGGCGGGCATCAGCGATCGCAGCGATGCGCGCGTACAGCGCGAGCTGCTGGATGCGGCTATTGACGCCAAAATCGCCCTGAGCGATGCGCAGACGGTTACCGTAAACGTTGCGGGCTGGCAGGGTGACATCACCCGCGACCAGTTCAGCGATCTGATTGCCCCGCTGGTGAAACGCACCCTGCTGGCCTGCCGTCGCGCATTGAAAGATGCGGGCGTTGAGGCGAACGAGGTGCTGGAAGTGGTCATGGTGGGCGGTTCGACCCGCGTGCCGCTGGTGCGCGAGCGCGTGGGCGAATTCTTTGGCCGCACGCCGCTGACTTCCATCGACCCGGACAAAGTGGTTGCCGTGGGCGCCGCAATCCAGGCCGATATTCTGGTCGGCAACAAGCCGGACAGCGAAATGCTGCTGCTGGACGTCATCCCGCTGTCGCTGGGGTTAGAAACCATGGGCGGCCTTGTGGAGAAAGTGATCCCGCGTAACACCACCATTCCGGTGGCGCGCGCGCAGGAGTTTACCACCTTCAAAGACGGCCAGACCGCGATGTCCATCCACGTAATGCAGGGCGAACGCGAGCTGGTGCAAGACTGCCGTTCTCTGGCGCGCTTTGCGCTGCGCGGTATCCCGGCGCTGCCTGCGGGCGGGGCGCATATTCGCGTCACCTTCCAGGTGGATGCCGACGGCCTGCTGAGCGTCACGGCGATGGAAAAATCCACCGGCGTGGAATCGTCCATTCAGGTGAAGCCGTCCTACGGCCTGACCGATGGCGAAATCGCCTCCATGATTCAGGACTCAATGAGCTACGCCGAGCAGGATGTGAAGGCGCGTATGCTGGCGGAACAAAAAGTGGAAGCCGCACGCGTGCTGGAGAGCCTGACCGGCGCGCTCGCTGCCGACGCCGCGCTGCTCAGCGCCGCTGAGCGTCAGGTGATTGACGAAGCCGCCGCGCGCTTAAGCGTGGTCGCTGAAGGCAATGACGCTGACGCAATAGAAGAAGCCATTAAAAACGTTGATAAACAAACCCAGGACTTTGCTGCTCGCCGCATGGACAAATCTGTCCGCGTCGCGCTGAAAGGCCAGTCCGTGGACGAGGTTTAATATGCCAAAGATTGTAATTTTGCCTCATGCGGACCTCTGTCCGGATGGCGCTGTTCTGGAAGCGAAGACCGGTGAAACCATTCTCGATGTTGCCCTGCGTGCAGGTATCGAAGTGGAACACGCCTGTGAAAAATCCTGTGCCTGCACCACCTGCCACTGCATCGTGCGTGAAGGTTTTGACTCTCTTGCCGAGAGCACCGAAGACGAAGACGACATGCTGGATAAAGCATGGGGTCTGGAGCCAGACAGCCGCCTGAGCTGCCAGGCTGCGGTGACCGATGAAGATCTGGTCGTTGAATTCCCGCGTTACACCATCAACCACGCACGCGAGCATTGATATGGGACTGAAGTGGACAGACAGCCGTGAAATCGGCGAAGCGCTCTACGACGCGAACCCGGATCTCGATCCGAAGACCGTACGATTCACCGACATGCACCAGTGGATCTGCGATTTAGAGGATTTCGACGACGATCCAAACGCATCCAATGAAAAAATTCTGGAGGCGATTCTGTTAGTCTGGTTAGATGAAGCAGAATAAATAACAAAACGGGCTGCCTTCAGGCGGCCCGTTTGCTAGTTGCTAATAAGGAAAAATAAAATGACCGAAGCGATGAAGATTACGCTCTCTACGCAGCCCGCCGACGCGCGCTGGGGCGAGAAAGCCAGCTACAGCATCAACAACGACGGTATTACCCTGCACCTGACGGGCAACGATGATTTGGGCCTGATCCAGCGCGCCGCGCGTAAAATTGATGGCCTGGGCATTAAGCATGTCTCCCTGGAAGGCGAAGGCTGGGACATCGACCGCAGCTGGGCATTCTGGGCAGGCTACAAAGGCCCGAAAGGCACCCGCAAAATTGAGTGGGCAAACCTTGATGCCGCTGGTCAGAAAGAGCTGGAAAGCCGCCTGCAAATTATCGACTGGGTGCGCGACACCATCAACGCCCCGGCGGAAGAGTTAGGCCCTGAGCAGCTGGCGCAGCGCGCGGTTGACCTGCTGTGCGGCGTGGCGGGCGACAAGATGTCCTACCGCATCACCAAGGGTGAAGACCTGCGCGAGCAGAACTACATGGGTATCCATACCGTGGGCCGTGGTTCTGAGCGTCCACCAGTGCTGCTGGCGCTGGACTACAACCCAACCGGCGATAAAGACGCTCCTGTCTTTGCCTGCCTGGTAGGTAAAGGCATCACCTTCGACACCGGCGGCTACAGCCTGAAGCAGAGCGCGTTCATGGACTCCATGAAGTCCGACATGGGCGGCGCGGCCACCATCACCGGCGCGCTGGCGTTTGCGATTACCCGCGGTCTGAACAAGCGCGTGAAGCTGTACCTGTGCTGCGCGGACAACATGGTGAGCGGTAACGCCTTCAAGCTGGGCGACATCATTCGCTATCGCAACGGCAAAAACGTCGAAGTGATGAACACCGACGCCGAAGGCCGTCTGGTGCTGGCCGATGGCCTGATCGACGCGTCTGCCCAGAAGCCAGAGCTGATTATCGATATGGCGACCCTGACCGGCGCGGCGAAAACCGCGCTGGGTAACGACTACCATGCGCTGTTCAGCTTCGACGACAAGCTGGCCGCTCGCCTGCTGGCCAGCGCCGCTGCAGAAAATGAACCGTTCTGGCGTCTGCCGCTGGCCGAGTTCCACCGCAGCCAGCTGCCGTCCAACTTTGCCGAGCTGAACAATACCGCCAGCGCGGCGTACCCGGCGGGCGCAAGCACCGCGGCAGGCTTCCTGTCTCACTTCGTTGAGAATTATCATGAAGGCTGGCTGCACATCGACTGCTCCGCAACGTACCGTAAAGCCGCGGTTGAGCAGTGGTCTGCGGGCGCAACCGGTCTGGGTGTGCGTACCGTGGCGAACCTGCTGACGGCTGAGTAATCTTTTTAGCCGGGTGGCGCTACGCTTAAGCGCGCCTTCGGAGTCATCATATTGCCCGGCGGCGCTGCGCTTGCACGGGCCTACGGTTTTGTAGGCCGGGTAAGCGAAGCGCCACCCGGCGTTTTTTGAAGTAGCCAAACTATGTCAGATACCAAAAACGAATTAGAAACCCTGCTGGAGCAGGCTGCGACCGAGCCCGCCCACCGTCCGGCTTTTTTCCGCACGCTGCTGGAATCCACCGTCTGGGTGCCGGGCACCGCGGCGGAAGGTGAGCAGGTTGTCGAAGACAGCGCGCTGGATCTGCTGCACTGGGAGAAAGATGACGGCACGTCGGTGATCCCGTTCTTTACTTCGCTGGAAGCCCTGCAGGAAGCGGTAGAAGACGAACAGGCGTTCGTGGTAATGCCGGTGCGTACCCTGTTTGAAATGACGCTGGGCCAGACGCTGTTCCTCAACGCTAAATTGCCGACCGGGAAAGAGTTCACGCCGCGTGAAATCAGCCACCTGATAGGTGAAGAGGGCAACCCGCTCAGCACCCAGGAAGTGCTTGAAGGGGGCGAAACGCTGCTGCTGTCTGAGGTGGCCGAGCCGCCCGCGCAGATGATTGATTCCCTGACGACGCTGTTCAAAACACTCAAGCCCGTCAGGCGCGCGTTTCTCTGCTCTATCAAAGAGCGCGCGGACGAAAAGCCGGTGCTGTTGATCGGTATTGAGGCCGATGGCGATTTCGACGAGATCGTTCAGGCGGCGGGAAGCGTGGCGACCGACACGCTACCGGGCGATGAGCCGATTGATATTTGTCAGGTGAAAAACGGTGAGAAGGGTATCAGCCACTTTATTACCGAGCACATCACCCCGTTCTACGAGCGTCGCTGGGGCGGCTTCCTGCGCGATCTCAAAACCAACCGCATCATCTGATTTCAGCGGGGTGAATGTCACCCCGTTGCTTCCAGCAGCAGTAAATCCATCAGCAGCACCAGATTCGACTCAAACGACGTCACCCCTGCGGCTTCGGCGGCGTAGTGTACCGCTTCGTCATAGAGCGCAAAGTGAACGTCGGCCATCTCTGCCAGCGTGTTGGCCGAGGCGCGGGTAAACGCGACGATGGTCATGCCGACGTTTTTGGCAATCCGCGCTTTATCCAGCACCTGCTCCGTTTCGCCGCTGCGCGAGACGGCAATAAACACCTGATAGCGCGCGGCGTTGCTGAGGAAAATATTCCTGCTGTCCCCCGGCCCGGAGATAAACGCCGTTTTGCCCAACACCTGCAGCTTCTTGGTCAGGTACTCCGCAAAGAGATAGGAAAACCCGGCGCCGTAGAGAAAGAAGCTCTCTTTCTGGCGCAGCAGGTCGGCAAACTGCTGTCGCTTCTCCTGCGTGACCCACTGAAAGGTGTGCTGATAGTTGGCGATAAACTGATTAAACAGCGCCGGGAGCTCAGGACGCGATTGCCCCTGAACGGCAATATGCGGCGTGTCGGAGAGCAGCTGCTTGCAGTGCCAGATAAACTCGCTAAAGCCGCTGAACCCCAGCTTCTGGCACAGCCGCATGATGGTGGCGGTAGAAACAAACGTCGCCTGAGCAAGCTCTCGCACCGTGATGTTGCCCACCAGCAGCGGATGCTCCGTGAGGTGGGCGAGGACGCGATACTCCGCGCGGGTCAGCGATGCCCCGCGCGTTAACAGCGTGGCCAGGCGGTTATCCATTATTATTTCGCGGGTTCGACAGGCAGATCGTCTCGCGCACCCCATTCGCTCCAGGCGCCGTCGTAGAGCGTGACGTCGTTCACGCCGAGCGTGGCGAGCGCCAGGATCACCACGCAGGCCGTAACACCGGAGCCACAGCTGGCAATAATCGGACGATGTAAATCCACGCCAGCACGGTCAAAAATGGCGCGCAGCTCGTCGGTGGTTTTCAGCTCGCCCTCAAACACCAGGTCGCCCCACGGCACGTTCAGCGCGCCCGGAATATGTCCGCGCTTCAGCCCCGGACGCGGTTCATCCGCTTGGGCATTGAAGCGTGGAGCAGGACGGGCATCGACGATTTGCGCCGTTTTTTCATGGCTCACGACCAGCACGTCGGTCAGGCGTTTTACCACGTGGGTGTCAAAGGTCGCGTCGAATTCACCTTCCGGCAGCGTTACGTCACCCTGCTGAAGCGGCAGCTCGTCGCGCTTCCAGCCCGCCAGCCCGCCCGCCAGAATCGACACTTTTTCCACGCCGAAGTTTTTCAGCATCCACCACGCGCGCGGCGCGGAGAAGAGGTTACCTTCATCATAGACAACGAGGTGTTTGTCTTTGCTGATGCCCAGCTCGCGCATCGCCACGGAAAACGCTTCCGGGCGCGGCAGCATGTGCGGCAGGGGAGATGTGTGATCGGAGAGGGCTTCAATATCAAAAAAAACCGCACCCGGCAGATGCCCGGCACGGTATTCACCGGGCACATCACGATGCTCTTGTCCCGGAGGGGCCATACGCGCGTCGATAATCTGAACTTCCGGATTGTCGCCGTGCTCAATCAGCCAGTCGGCAGCGACAAAATATGAGGTGGACATGGGTTGCCTCCATTCTTTTCCGTAAAAAAGGATTGTCGGTGTTTTTTCTGACACCGACAAGCAAACCACGTTCAACTCGCGAGCAAGCCCCTATTTTTTTACCGGTTCGCCGTCCTGCCAGGCTTTTTGCAGCGCTGGCCAGTAGTCGCGGTTGGCCTCAATCATCTCATCCAGAATGGCTTTTGCATGTTCCATGGTCGGCACGGTCCGGTTGAGAGTAAACGCCTGCAAGGCTTTCTCATAGCTGCCTTCGATAGTCGCCTCCACCAGCAGCTGTTCAGATGCGAGCTGCTGTTGCAAAAGCGTCTGATGGAACAGCGGCACCTGACCAATACGGATCGGTTCTGGGCCCTCGGAGGTGATATAAGCGGGAACTTCCACCACGGCATCGTAAGGCAGGTTGGTAATCGCCCCGCGGTTTTCCACCATCACCAGATGGCGGCTTCGCAGGTTAAAGGCCAGCGAGCGGGCGACATCGACGATAAACTCGCCGTGCACGCCCACGTGGAAGGCATCCGGCAGGATCCCGGTGCGCTTATACTCTTCGGCGGCGGCGAACAGCTTTTTCTCGCGCCCGTCCATCACTTCATTGGCGCGGGTATAGTCCGGGTTCTGGTGCGCCACAATCTGGTTCGGCATCAGGTAATACTGCAGATACGGGTTCGGCAGATACTCCGGGAAGTTGTCCATAATCGGCTTAATGTTGCGCCAGGTCTTCACCCAGGAGGGATCGGAATGCTGCGGGTCGGTTTTGGCCGCATCTTCCGTCAGCAGGCCAAACTTCGCGATATGCTTACGCAGCTCGGGCAGCTTGTCTTCGCCATCCACCAGCACGCGGGTAAACCAGCCGAAGTGGTTCAGGCCGAAGTAGTCGACTTCGAGCTTGTGGCGATCGACGCCCAGAATCGCCCCCATATTACGCATCGCGGCTACCGGCATATCGCAGATGTTCAGCACCCGCGCGTTCGGGCGCAGGCGGCGTACGCCCTCCGCGACGATCGCCGCCGGGTTGGAGTAGTTCACGATCCAGGCCTTCTCGTGCGCGTAGCGATCCACCAGATCGATAAGCTCCACCATCGGCAGGATCGTGCGCAGTCCGTACGCCAGACCCCCGGGTCCGCACGTTTCCTGGCCGACCACGCCGTGACGCAGCGGGATCTTCTCATCCTGCTCGCGCATTTTATACTGGCCGACGCGCATCTGGGCGAAGACGAAATGCGCGCCGCTGAAGGCCACTTCCGGGTCGCTGGTGACGGTAAATTTGATACTCTGGCTGTGGTCGCGAATGACCTTCTCGACGACGGGCGCAATGGTGTTCTGACGCGCCTCGTCGATATCGTAAAGGCGAATTTCGGCCAGCGGGAAATCCTGGAGGCGCACCATCAGGCTTTTCACAATACCCGGCGTGTAGGTGCTGCCGCCGCCGGCAATCGACAGGATAAATGGGGGTGTAAACATCTTTAGCTCCTTTCAGAGAAACGTCTCAACGGCTTCTCGCATTTTTTTGACGTGCAGCCCGTAGACCACCTGAACGTTGTTACCTTGTTTGATAATCCCTTTCGCGCCGGTCGCCTTCAGCCGCGGCTCGTCGATGATGGCGACGTCCTTCACCGTGACGCGTAAGCGGGTGTAGCAGTTATCCACCACTTCAATGTTTTCCCGACCGCCCAGACCCACCACGATGGACTCGCCCAGCCCGTCGTTATTGCCTTTAGCCTGGTACTCCTGCTTGCTGTAGAGGCGCGTCTCCTGGTCCTCATCTTCACGGCCCGGCGTTTTCATGTTGAAGCGCAGGATCAGGAAGCGGAACACCACGAAGTAGAGAGCAAACATGATCAGCCCGACCACGATGTACATCGGCCAGTTGGACTTCTCCGTGCCGAGCGGCAGGTTGTAGAGGATGAAGTCGATAATCCCGTTGGCACCGATGGCGTGAACGCCCAGCAGCGAGAACAACATCATGCCGATGCCGGTCAGCACCGCGTGCACCACGAACAGCAGCGGGGCGACGAACAGGAAGGAGAACTCAATCGGCTCGGTCACGCCGACCAGCAGCGAGGTCAGCGCCGCCGGGATCAGAATGGCTTTCGCAATGGCTTTACGCTCCGGCTTTGCGGTCATATACATCGCCAGCGCGGCGGCAGGCAGGCCGAACATCTTGCTGATGCCGCGCGCATCCCACACCACGGTGCTGCTGAGCTGCTTCACGTCCGGGCAGGCCATCTCGGCGAAGTAGATATTGCGCGCGCCCTGATAGGTTGCGCCGCACACCTCCTGCGTGCCGCCCAGCTCGGTATAGAGGAACGGCGTATAAACCAGATGGTGCAGTCCGGTGGGGACCAGAATGCGTTCCAGGAAGCCGTAGATGGCCACGCCAAACGGTCCGGAACCTTTGATGGCCAGCGCCAGGGCGCTAATACCGTGCTGGGCAAACGGCCACAGTTCGCTCATCACCACGCCGAGCAGCATGGAGATGGGGAGCATGACGATAGCGACAAAACAGTGGCCGGAGTAAATCGCCATCGCGCCGTTAAACTGTACGCCGGAGTATTTGTTGTACAGATACCCGGAGAGCGCACCGGTCAGGATCCCGGCAAAAACGCCCATCTCCAGCACCTGCACGCCCAGCACCATGGTTTGTCCGGCCGCTTTCATCTGAGCAGCTGGCGCCAGCGCGCCCTGCAGCTGCAGCGTGACGTTCATGGCGTTGATGAATACGACAAAGGTCACCAGACCAATCAGCGCGGCATAGCCTTTATCACGCGTCGCCAGACCAATCGGGATCCCTACGGCAAACACCAGCGCCAGGTTCACCAGCACCGACACGGCAGATTTCGCGATAAGCTGACCAATATGCTGAATCAGGGGATGGCCAAGAAACGGCAGATACTCCGCGAGATTACCGTTACCCAGCACGTTACCAAAGGCGATAAACAGACCGACGATCGGTAAGATAAGTACCGGTCCGTACAATGATTTTCCGAAATTTTGTAGGGCGTTCACGGCTCGTTTCATGGCTTTCTCTCTTATTGAACCGCGCACTCGGGGTGCGTCATGGTCATAAAACTAGCAGTCTTCAGGCGCGCTTATCCAGCTATCTTCTTGTTTTAAAAACAAATGACGTAAAAGGTTACATGTGACGTTATGTGCTGTGATCGCGGTTCCATCACGGCGTAGCGGCGTGTTGCCATTCTGCGAGGCGCTTTCCAGATTCTAAAATTGGACTTTTTGAATTAATGAAACTTGCGGATAATACTTATCCGGACGACGACCAACAGGCTCCATGGGCCAGGGACAAAGGATGAAACCGTTTCGCTTAGCCGCGCTCTCTCTCGCGCTGCTTACCACGTTTACGCTTGTCGGCTGTGATAACAGCGACGATAAATCTCAGGCTGCGGCTCCCGCGGCATCCACCGCATCCACACCGAAAGCCGCGGAAAAGCCAAATGCTGAAACGCTGGCTAAGCTCGCCGCCCAGAGCCAGGGAAAAGCGCTGACCCTGCTGGATGCCTCTGAAGTTCAGCTCGACGGTGCCGCCACGCTGGTGCTGACCTTTTCTGTTCCGCTGAATCCCGATCAGGATTTCGCGAAAACCGTGCACGTCGTGGATAAGAAAAGCGGCAAGGTTGACGGGGCGTGGGAGCTGGCGCCTAACCTGAAAGAGCTTCGCCTGCGCCATCTTGAGCCCAACCGCAACCTGGTCGTCACCGTTGAACGGGGCCTGCAGGCGTTGAACAAGGCGACGTTCGGCATTGATTATGAGAAAGCCCTGACCACCCGGGACGTTGAACCCACCGTTGGTTTTGCCAGCCGCGGCTCACTGCTGCCGGGTAAGGTGGTGGACGGTCTGCCGTTGATGGCGCTCAACGTCAACAATGTTGACGTCAACTTTTACCGCGTGAAGCCTGAATCGCTGGCCTCACTTGTCAGCCAGTGGGAGTACCGCAACTCGCTGACCAACTGGGAGTCCGATAACCTGCTGAAGATGGCGGAGCTGGTTTACACCGGTCGATTCGATCTTAATCCGGCGCGCAATACGCGCGAAAAATTGCTGCTGCCTCTGAAGGATATTAAACCTCTCCAGCAGTCTGGCGTTTATATCGCGGTCATGAACCAGGCCGGGCACTACAACTACAGCAACGCCGCGACGCTCTTTACCCTGAGCGATATCGGCTTGTCCGCTCACCGTTATCATAATCGCCTGGACATCTTCACCCAGAGCCTGGAAAACGGTGCGGCGCAGTCCGGCGTCACCGTCACCCTGTTGAACGATAAAGGGCAGACGCTTGCCGAAGCGAAAAGCGACGGCGATGGCCACGCAAAGCTTGAGACCGACAAAGAGGCCGCGCTGATCCTGGCCAGTAAAGATGGTCAGACCACGCTGCTCGATCTCAAGCTGCCGGCTCTTGATCTGGCGGAGTTTGATATCGCAGGGAGCCCGGGCTATAGCAAGCAGTTCTTCATGTTTGGCCCACGCGATCTCTACCGCCCGGGTGAAACGGTGATCCTCAACGGTCTGCTGCGCGACAGTGACGGTAAGCCACTTCCGGATCAGCCTGTGAAGCTCGACGTGCTGCGTCCGGATGGACAGGTCGCCCGTACGATTGTCGTCAAGCCAGAGAACGGTCTCTATCGCTTTAACTATCCGCTGGACAGCGGGGCGCAGACCGGTATGTGGCATATCCGCGCCAACACCGGCGATAACCTGCAGCGCCTGTGGGACTTCCACGTCGAAGACTTCATGCCAGAGCGCATGGCGCTCAACCTGAGCGGACAAAAAACGCCGGTTTCACCGCAGGATAACGTGGACTTTAACGTGGTGGGCTATTACCTGTATGGCGCTCCGGCCAACGGTAATTCTCTGCAGGGCCAGCTCTTCCTGCGTCCGCTGCGTGACGCGGTGGCAGCGCTGCCGGGCTTCCAGTTTGGCGATATCGCCGAGGAGAACCTGAGCCGCAGCCTGGATGAGGTGCAGCTTACGCTGGATGAGCAGGGGCGTGGACAGGTTTCTACCGAAAGCCAGTGGAAAGAGGTGCACTCTCCGCTGCAGCTGATTCTGCAGGCCAGCCTGCTGGAGTCCGGCGGCCGCCCGGTAACGCGTCGTGCTGAGCAGGCCATCTGGCCGGCGGCTGAGCTGCCGGGTATTCGCCCTCAGTTCGCCAGTAAAGCCGTTTACGACTACCGCACCGATACCACCGTCAACCAGCCGATTGTTGACGAGAACGGCAACGCCAGCTTCGATATCGTTTACGCCGATGCCAGCGGCGCGAAAAAAGCGGTGTCCGGTTTGCAGGTTCGCCTGATCCGCGAGCGCCGTGACTACTTCTGGAACTGGTCTGAGAGCGAAGGCTGGCAGTCTCAGTTCGATCAGAAAGACCTGGTTGAAGGCGAGCAGGAGCTGACGCTCAAGGCCGACGAGACGGGTAAAGTCACCTTCCCGGTGGAGTGGGGCTCTTATCGTCTCGAAGTGAAAGCACCTGATGAGATGGTCAGCAGCGTGCGCTTCTGGGCAGGGTATAGCTGGCAGGATAACAGCGACGGCACCGGGGCTGCGCGCCCTGACCGCGTGACGCTGAAGCTGGATAAGCCAGCCTATCAGCCGGGTGACACCATCAACCTGCACATTGCCGCGCCAGCCGCAGGCAAGGGCTATGCGATGATCGAGTCCAGCGAAGGGCCGCTGTGGTGGAAGGAGATCGACGTACCGGCAAATGGGCTGGATCTCGCTATCCCGGTCGACAAGGCCTGGAAACGTCACGATCTCTACCTGAGTACGCTGGTGGTACGGCCTGGGGATAAATCCAAATCCGCCACGCCGAAGCGTGCGGTTGGCCTGCTTCATCTGCCGATGGGCGACGAAAATCGCCGCCTGAATATTGCGCTCGATAACCCGCAGAAGATGCGTCCAAACCAGACGCTCTCGGTGAAGGTGAAAGCCAGCGTGAAAGAGGGGGCCGTGCCGCAGAAGGTGAACGTTCTGGTCTCGGCGGTGGACAGCGGCGTGCTGAACATTACCGATTACGTCACGCCGGATCCGTGGCAGGCTTTCTTTGGTCAGAAGCGCTACGGCGCGGATATTTACGATATCTACGGCCAGGTCATTGAAGGGCAGGGCCGTCTGGCCGCGCTGCGCTTTGGTGGCGATGGGGATGAACTGAAGCGTGGCGGCAAACCGCCGGTGAACCACGTCACCATTATTGCCCAGCAGGCGCAGCCGGTCACGCTGGATGCCAACGGGGAAGGCACGATTACGCTGCCGATTGGTGATTTCAACGGCGAGCTGCGTCTGATGGCGCAGGCCTGGACGGAAGACGATTTCGGCAGCAGTGAAAGCAAGGTTATTGTGGCCGCGCCGGTCATTACCGAGCTGAATACCCCGCGCTTCCTGGCAAGCGGAGATACCTCGCGGCTGACGCTGGATATCACCAACCTGACCGACAAGCCGCAAACGCTGAACGTTGCCCTGACCTCTACCGGCAAATTGGTGCTGGAAGGCGCACAGCCGCAGCCGGTTCAGTTGCCGCCAGGTGCGCGCAGCACGCTGTTTATTCCCGTGCGCGCACTGGACGGTTATGGTGACGGTGAAGTGACCGCGCAGGTGACCGGCCTGCAGCTTCCGGGCGAGACTTTCGCACCGCAGCAAAAGAGCTGGAAAATCGGCGTGCGTCCGGCGTTCCCTGCGCAGACGGTAAATACCGGTGCCATGCTGAACCCCGGTGAGTCCTGGACCGCACCGGCGCAACACAGCAAAGGTTTCTCTCCTGCCACCCTGCAGGGGCAACTGTTGCTGAGCGGCAAACCACCGCTCAACCTGGCGCGCTATATTCGTGAACTGCAGGCCTACCCGTACGGATGCCTGGAGCAAACCACCAGCGGCCTGTTCCCGTCGCTCTACACCAACGCGGCGCAGCTTACTGCACTTGGCATCAAGGGCGACGCCGATGACAAGCGCCGTGCAGCGATTGATATTGGCATCTCCCGTCTGCTGCAGATGCAGCGTGAAGACGGCGGGTTCGCGCTTTGGGATAAAAACGGTCCGGAAGAGTACTGGCTGACGGCCTACGTGACCGACTTCCTGGTACGCGCGGGCGAGCAGGGTTACAGCGTGCCTACCGATGCAGTGAATAACGCCAATAGCCGCCTGCTGCGCTATCTGCAGGATCCGGGCATGATGTCCATTCGCTACAGCGACGATACTCAGGCCAGCAAGTTCGCTGTGCAGGCCTATGCCGCACTGGTACTGGCACGCCAGCAAAAAGCGCCGCTGGGCGCGCTGCGTGAAATCTGGGATCGTCACGGACAGGCGGCTTCCGGTCTGCCGCTGATGCAGCTGGGCATGGCGCTCAAACTGATGGGCGATGCGCCGCGCAGCCAGCAGGCGCTGGACCTGGCACTTAAAACGCCGCGTAACGACAGCAAAAACTGGATGGCCGATTATGGCAGCCAGCTTCGCGATAACGCGCTGATGCTCTCTCTTCTCGAGGAGTACAAGCTGCTGCCGGATGCGCAAAATACGCTGCTGAATGCCCTGTCTGAACAGGCCTTCAGCCAGCGCTGGCTGTCAACGCAGGAGAGCAACGCGCTGTTCCTGGCAGGACGTTCGCTGCAAACCTTGTCCGGTACGTGGCAGGCGAAAACCTCTCTGTCTGAGACAGCATCAGGCGGCGATAAGTCACTGGTGCAAAACGTGAACGGCGACGAGCTTGGCGCGCTGCAGGTCACCAATACCGGAACGACACCGCTGTGGGTGCGTCTGGACAGCACCGGTTACCCTGACTATGCCCCTCAGCCGAGCTCGAACGTGCTGCAGGTTGAACGTCATATCCTGGCAACCGATGGCAGCAGTAAATCGCTCTCTTCCCTGAAGAGCGGCGAACTGGTGCTGGTGTGGCTGGAAGTTAAAGCCAGCCAGAACGTGCCGGACGCGCTGGTGGTGGATCTCCTCCCTGCGGGTCTGGAGCTGGAAAACCAGAACCTGGCAAGCAGCAGCGCCAGCCTGCAGGACAGCGGTAGCGAAGTGCAGAACCTGCTCAGCCAGATGCAGCAGGCGGATATTCAGCATATGGAATTCCGCGATGACCGCTTTGTGGCTGCCGTGCCGGTAAACGAAGGTCAGCCGGTCACGCTGGTCTATCTGGCCCGTGCCGTGACGCCAGGAACCTACCAGGTGCCGGTTCCGATGGTCGAGTCTATGTATGTGCCGCAGTGGCGGGCAACGGGGGCGGCCAGTGGCCCGCTGATTGTTGTTCCGTAATATGCGAATGGCACGTTTGACACGCTCCCGCTGGCTGTGGCTGGCGGGAGCGCTTCTCGTTTTATGGGGGCTGATTGTCGCCGCCGACCGCCTGTGGCCGTTACCGCTGAAAGAGGTTAACCCCGCCCGGGTGGTGGTGGATGAGAAGGGCACGCCGCTGTGGCGCTTTGCGGACAGCGACGGGATCTGGCGCTACCCGGTTACGATCGAAGAGGTCTCTCCCCGTTATCTTGAGGCGCTGATCCAGTACGAAGATCGCTGGTTCTGGGATCACCCCGGCGTAAACCCGCTCTCTGTCCTGCGCGCCGCCTGGCAGGATCTCAGTTCTGGCAAAGTCGTCTCTGGCGGCAGTACGCTGACCATGCAGGTGGCACGCCTGCTGGACCCGCATCCGCGTACTTTTGGCGGCAAAATTCGTCAGCTCTGGCGGGCGATGCAGCTGGAGTGGCACCTCTCTAAACGCGACATCCTGACGCTCTATCTCAACCGCGCGCCGTTTGGCGGTACGCTGCAGGGCGTGGGTGCGGCAAGCTGGACGTATCTGGGCAAGCCGCCGTCGCAGCTCAGCTATTCCGACGCGGCGCTGCTGGCGGTGCTGCCGCAGGCACCGAGTCGTTTACGCCCGGATCGCTGGCCTGAACGGGCCGAAGCGGCGCGCAATAAAGTGCTCGACCGCATGGCGACGCAGGGCGTCTGGTCCGCGAAGCAGGTCAAAGAATCACGGGAAGAATCAGTATGGCTGGCGCCCCGGCAGATGCCGCAGCTAGCGCCGCTTTTTGCACGCATGATGCTCGGTAAAAGTCGCGACATGAAAATTGTCACCACGCTGGATGCCGGGCTACAGCGGCAGCTGGAAGAGCTGGCGATGAACTGGAAATCCCGCCTGCCGGCACGCAGCTCGCTGGCGATGATCGTGGTCGATCATACCGATATGAAAGTGCGCGGCTGGGTCGGATCGGTGGATATTAACGATGACAGTCGTTTTAGCCACGTGGATATGGTCAATGCGATCCGCTCCCCGGGATCGGTGTTGAAGCCCTTTATCTACGGTATGGCGCTGGACGATGGCCTGATCCATCCCGCCTCGCTGCTTCAGGACGTTCCCAGAAAAACCAGTGATTATCGCCCAGGGAATTTTGACAGCGGGTTCCACGGGCCGGTCAGCATGAGTGAAGCGCTGGTGCGCTCCCTCAACCTGCCCGCGGTTCAGGTGCTGGAAGCCTACGGACCAAAACGATTTGCCGGTATGCTCAGTAACGCGGGTTTGCCGCTGATCCTGCCCGCGGGGGCACAGCCGAATCTCTCCCTGATCCTCGGTGGGGCAGGCGCGCGGCTGGCAGATATCGCCGCTGCCTACAGTGCCTTTGCCCGACACGGTAAGGCGGGACGGCTGCGCCTGCAGCCGGGCGATCCGCTGACTGAACGTCCGCTGTTATCACCGGGCTCGGCGTGGATTATTCGCCGTATTCTGGCCAATGAAGCGCAGCCGCTACCGGATAATGCGCTACCGCAGGTTGCGCCCCTGGCGTGGAAAACCGGCACCAGCTACGGCTACCGTGATGCCTGGGCCATTGGTCTGAATGCCCGCTACGTGATTGGCATCTGGACCGGACGACCGGACGGCACGCCGGTGGCGGGGCAGTTTGGTTTCGCCAGCGCGGTTCCGCTATTAAACCAGGTCAATAACCTGCTTCAGTCGCGCTCAACGGTAGACGAAGCCCGCCTGCCTCGCGATCCGCGTCCGGAGAGTGTCGGGCGGGGCGTGATCTGCTGGCCGGGTGGCCAACCGCTGCCGGAAGGCAGTGAAAACTGTCGACGTCGCCTGTCGACCTGGCTGCTGGAAGGCAGTGAACCGCCCACGCTGCTGTTGCCGGAGCAGGAAGGCATACGCGGCATTCGTTTCCCGGTCTGGCTGGATAAAACGGGTAAACGTGTGGCGGCAGATTGCCCTGATGCAACTGAAAAAGTCCTGGATGTCTGGCCGCTACCGCTGGAACCGTGGCTGCCCGCAACCGAGCGTCGCGCGGTACGGATCCCGCCTTCATCAACAACCTGTCCTCCGCTGTCGCAGGACTCACCTGCGCCACTCATCCTGACAGGCGTACGCGAAGGGGCCGTTATCAAACGTCTGCCGGGTGAATCCCGCGTTTCGCTGCCGCTTCAGGCGACCGGCAACAGCGGTGAGCGCTGGTGGTTTTTGAACGGTGAACCGCTGAGTGTGAAGGGAAGGGTTTACACATTACAGCTTGATAAGTCGGGTGATTATCAGTTACTCGTTATGGATGAGACCGGGCAGGTCGCGACGGTGAATTTTACGTTGCAGTGATCTGAAAACAGCTTTCAGATGTGAGCTGTTGCTAAAACTCGTCTTATTTTAAAAAAATGTTACCTGAATCCATAGGCAATGGCGCTATTGCTCATTATAATCCGCGCCACACCATACTCAGGTATGCAAAACAACAGAACATTGACAGAGGTTATCATGGCTATTGAACGTACTTTTTCCATCATCAAACCAAACGCGGTGGCAAAAAACGTTATTGGCAGCATCTTCGCTCGCTTTGAATCTGCAGGGTTCAAAATTGTTGGCACCAAAATGCTGCACCTGACCGTTGAGCAGGCTCGCGGCTTCTACGCTGAGCACGAAGGTCGCCCATTCTTTGACGGCCTGGTGGAGTTCATGACCTCCGGTCCAATCGTGGTATCCGTACTGGAAGGCGAAAACGCAGTACAGCGTCACCGCGATCTGCTGGGTGCAACCAACCCGGACAACGCGCTGGCCGGTACTCTGCGCGCTGACTATGCGGACAGCTTCACCGAGAACGGCACCCACGGTTCTGACTCTGTTGAATCTGCTGCACGCGAAATCGCTTTCTTCTTCGCAGAAGGCGAAGTGTGTCCACGTACCCGTTAATTTAACGGTTTCGTTTACACATTATTTTCGTAAATGCCGCGTCCAGACGTGGCATCCCTGCGCCAGACTTTGTACAATGCAACGCCCCGGACGAGCAGACCGCTTTCCGGGGCGTTTCTATTCAACCCTCCATGGGCCATAACGTGTAACAACGAGGCCGGAAAATATTATGTCTGAACTAGTGAATACCTCCGAAGTCGCCATTCCTGCGGTTCCCAATAAAAATGGAAAAATCAACCTGCTGGATCTGAACCGTCAGCAGATGCGCGAGTTCTTTAAAGAGATGGGCGAAAAGCCGTTTCGTGCCGATCAGGTCATGAAGTGGATGTACCATTACTGCAGCGACAATTTTGATGACATGACTGACATCAACAAGGTCCTGCGCAACAAGCTCAAAGAAGTGGCTGAAATCCGCGCACCGGAAGTGGTGGAAGAGCAGCGCTCCGCAGATGGCACCATCAAATGGGCGATTGCGGTCGGCGATCAGCGCGTTGAAACTGTCTACATCCCGGAAGAAGACCGCGCCACGCTGTGCGTCTCCTCTCAGGTTGGCTGTGCGCTGGAGTGCAAATTCTGCTCAACCGCGCAGCAAGGCTTTAACCGTAACCTGCGCGTGTCAGAAATTATCGGTCAGGTCTGGCGTGCCGCGAAAATCGTGGGCGCGGCAAAAGTGACCGGCACGCGTCCTATCACCAACGTGGTGATGATGGGGATGGGTGAGCCGCTGCTGAACCTGACCAACGTCGTTCCGGCGATGGAAATCATGCTGGATGACTTTGGCTTTGGTCTGTCCAAGCGTCGCGTCACGCTGTCTACCTCAGGCGTTGTGCCTGCGCTGGACAAGCTTGGCGACATGATTGACGTTGCGCTGGCGATCTCCCTGCACGCGCCAAACGATGAAATTCGTGACGAAATTGTGCCGATCAACAAAAAGTACAATATCGAAACCTTCCTCGCTGCCGTACGTCGCTACCTGGAGAAATCCAACGCCAACCAGGGCCGCGTGACCATCGAGTACGTGATGCTGGATCACGTCAACGACGGCACCGAACATGCGCATCAGCTGGCTGAACTGCTGAAAGATACGCCGTGCAAAATCAACCTGATCCCATGGAACCCGTTCCCGGGCGCGCCGTATGGCCGTAGCTCGAACAGCCGTATCGACCGTTTCTCCAAGGTGCTGATGGAGTATGGTTTCACCACCATCGTGCGTAAAACCCGTGGTGACGACATTGATGCCGCATGCGGACAGCTGGCAGGTGATGTCATTGACCGTACTAAACGTACCCTGCGTAAACGCATGCAGGGCGAGACGATCGCGGTTAAAGCTGTTTGATTATTATGCACTCGCGGCGCATTATCTGCGCCGTGAAGCATAACCTTACTGAATAATCAGTCAGATTCGTGATGACTGATCAATAATTACGGTGCGTTTCATTCGACTTTCGGGCAGTATGTAACGACGTAACAACAGTTTAGCCGTACGGGCAGGGCTGTACTGTCATCTCCGGGCTGACAGTCTTATACTCTCTGTTCAAGGTTAACTGACCAGAAGTTTCGCGGTGCGGGTGGCATTGTGACTCACCGGCGCCTGAACCCTTATTTTTCACGTACCAGTAGTTGTAGCGAATGAATACTGAAGCCACTCACGACCAACATGAAGCACTCTCCACTGGCGTTCGTCTTCGCAACGCCCGTGAACAACTCGGACTCAGCCAGCAAGCCGTTGCGGAACGCTTGTGCCTGAAGGTTTCCACGGTTCGCGATATTGAAGAAGATAAGGCGCCTGCCGATCTGGCTTCAACGTTCTTGCGCGGTTATATCCGCTCTTACGCAAAACTGGTGCACATCCCCGAAAACGAATTACTGCCAATGATGGAGAAGCAGGCGCCGGTCCGTGCAGCAAAAGTTGCGCCGATGCAGACCTTCTCCCTGGGGAAACGTCGTAAAAAACGTGATGGCTGGCTGATGAGCTTTACCTGGCTGGTGCTGTTTGTGGTCATCGGTCTGACCGGTGCATGGTGGTGGCAAAACCACAAGGCGCAGCAGGAAGAGATCACCACCATGGCCGATCAATCCTCCGCCGAACTCAACCAGGCCGGAAGTGAGAACGGCCAGAGCGTGCCGCTGAATACCGACGGCGCAGCGTCCTCCAGCGAGCCACAGACCGCAGTGCCAGACGCGTCGGCGACCGGTGCAGCACAGACCCCGGCAGCAACGGCTAACACCGCTGCGCCGCAGGCTCAGGATCAAAACGCGGTTGTTGCCCCTTCTCAGGCTAATGTTGATACGGCGGCGAACGCGCCTGCGGCTACCCAGCCTGCAGACAATAGCGCAGCGACTCTGCCAACCAGCCCGGCGGGTACGGCGACAGCAGCCGATCCCAACGCGCTGGTGATGAACTTCAGCGCCGACTGCTGGCTGGAAGTAACTGACGCGACAGGTAAAAAACTGTTCAGCGGCCTGCAGCGCAAAGATGGCACGTTAAACCTAACCGGCCAGGCTCCTTATAAACTTAAAATCGGCGCTCCGGCAGCGGTACAGATCCAGTATCAAGGAAAACCTGTCGACCTGAGCCGCTTTATCAGAACTAACCAGGTTGCACGTCTTACCGTTAATGCCGAACAATCAGCAGCACAGTAACAGACGGGCAACGCGGGAGATTTTTCATGCATAACCAGGCTCCGATTCAACGTAGAAAATCGAAACGGATTTACGTTGGGAATGTGCCAATCGGCGATGGGGCACCTATCGCCGTTCAGTCGATGACCAACACGCGCACCACCGATGTGGAAGCGACGGTCAATCAAATCAAAGCATTAGAACGTGTAGGCGCGGACATTGTTCGCGTCTCCGTCCCAACCATGGATGCCGCTGAGGCGTTCAAACTGATCAAACAGCAGGTCAGCGTTCCGCTGGTGGCTGATATCCACTTCGACTACCGCATCGCACTGAAAGTGGCCGAATACGGCGTCGATTGCCTGCGTATTAACCCGGGCAACATCGGTAACGAAGAGCGTATCCGCATGGTCGTGGACTGCGCCCGGGATAAAAATATTCCTATCCGTATTGGCGTTAACGCCGGTTCCCTGGAAAAAGATCTGCAGGAAAAATATGGTGAGCCTACGCCGCAGGCGCTGCTCGAATCCGCGATGCGCCACGTTGATCATCTCGATCGTCTCAACTTCGATCAGTTCAAAGTCAGCGTAAAAGCGTCCGATGTGTTCCTTGCCGTAGAATCTTACCGCCTGCTGGCAAAGCAGATCGACCAGCCTCTGCACCTCGGGATCACCGAAGCGGGTGGCCTGCGCAGCGGTTCGGTAAAATCCGCGATCGGTCTGGGGCTGCTGCTCTCTGAAGGGATCGGTGACACCCTGCGCGTCTCGCTGGCGGCCGATCCGGTCGAAGAGATCAAGGTCGGTTTCGATATTCTGAAGTCACTGCGTATTCGCGCGCGTGGGATCAACTTCATTGCCTGCCCAACCTGTTCACGCCAGGAGTTCGATGTGATCGGGACGGTGAATGCCCTTGAGCAACGTCTGGAAGACATTATCACCCCGATGGACGTCTCCATCATCGGCTGTGTGGTAAACGGTCCGGGTGAAGCGCTGGTGTCCACTCTGGGCGTAACCGGCGGTAACAAGAAAAGTGGTCTCTATGAAGATGGCGTTCGTAAAGATCGTCTGGATAATAGCGACATGATCGACCAGCTTGAAGCCCGCATCCGCGCCAAAGCCGCCATGATGGACGAAACACAGCGTATCAGCGTTCAGCAGGTTGAAAAATAACGTGATGGGAAGCGTGCCGCTTCCCATGTATGATTGAACCCATTCTTTGGGTTTTTTTTGTATATAGAAAGAGAATAAACGTGGCAAAAAACATTCAAGCCATCCGCGGCATGAACGATTATCTGCCTGGCGAAACCGCCATCTGGCAGCGCATTGAAGGCACACTGAAGCAGGTGCTCGGCAGCTACGGTTACAGCGAAATCCGTTTGCCGATTGTAGAGCAGACCCCGTTATTCAAACGCGCGATTGGTGAAGTCACCGACGTGGTTGAAAAAGAGATGTACACCTTTGAGGACCGCAACGGCGACAGCCTGACCCTGCGTCCGGAAGGTACGGCGGGCTGCGTACGCGCCGGCATCGAACATGGTCTTCTGTACAATCAGGAGCAGCGCCTGTGGTATATCGGCCCGATGTTCCGCCACGAACGTCCTCAGAAAGGTCGTTATCGCCAGTTCAATCAGCTGGGTGTGGAAGTCTTTGGTCTGCAGGGCCCGGACATCGACGCCGAACTGATTATGCTGACCGCCCGCTGGTGGCGTGCGCTCGGTATCGCCGATCACGTTTCCCTTGAGCTGAACTCTATCGGTTCTCTGGAAGCTCGCGCTAACTACCGAGATGCGCTGGTTGCGTTCCTGGAACAGCATAAAGAGAAGCTGGACGAAGACTGCAAACGTCGCATGTACAGCAACCCGCTACGCGTTCTGGATTCCAAAAACGCGGATGTTCAGGCCCTGCTGAACGATGCGCCTGCGCTGGGCGACTACCTGGATGAAGAATCTCGCGAACACTTCGCGGGCCTGTGCAAGCTGCTTGAAGCGGCAGGCATCGCCTATACCGTGAACCAGCGCCTGGTGCGCGGTCTGGACTACTACAACCGTACCGTGTTTGAGTGGGTGACCAGCAGCCTCGGCTCTCAGGGCACCGTATGCGCGGGCGGCCGTTATGACGGTCTGGTTGAGCAACTTGGTGGTCGCGCAGCGCCTGCTGTGGGCTTTGCTATGGGCCTTGAGCGACTTGTTTTGCTGGTTCAGGCAGTTAATCCGGAATTTAAAGCAGAATCCGTTGTCGATATATACCTGGTGGCCTCAGGCGCGGAAACGCAGTCTGCGGCGATGCAGCTTGCCGAACGCGTGCGCGATGCGCTGCCGGGCGTTAAGCTGATGACCAACCATGGCGGCGGCAACTTCAAAAAACAGTTTGCTCGTGCCGATAAGTGGGGCGCAAGTATTGCACTGGTGCTGGGCGAGTCCGAAGTGGCTAACGGCGAAGTGGTGGTGAAGGACCTGCGCTCTGGTGAGCAGACAACGGTAACGCAGGACGGCGTTGCGGCGCACTTGCGCACTCTATTGGGCTAAGGAGAAGGACTGCGTGGAAATTTACGAGAACGAACACGATCAGGTCGACGCGATTAAACGCTTCTTTGTTGAAAACGGCAAAGCGCTGGTTGTTGGGGTTATTTTAGGTGTCGGTGTGCTGGTGGGCTGGCGTTACTGGAACAATCATCAGGCAGATTCCGCGCGCGGCGCGTCCCTGTCCTATGAAAATACCGTTAGCGCAATTCGTGCCGATCAGCCGCAAACGCTGACGGCGGCAGAGAAATTTGCGGCTGACAACAAAAACACCTACGGTGCACTGGCTGCGCTGGAAGTGGCTCAGCAGTACGTTGATAAGAACGAACTGGATAAAGCCGCTGCTCAGCTCTCTCAGAGCCTTGCTGCGGCCAGCGATGATAACCTGAAAGCGGTGATCAATCTGCGCCTGGCACGTATTCAGGTTCAGCAGAAGAAAGCTGACGATGCGCTGAAAACGCTCGATACCATCAAAGGCGAAGGCTTTGCTGCCATTGTTGCCGATCTGCGCGGTGAAGCACTGCTGAGCAAAGGTGACAAAGCGGGCGCGCGTAAAGCGTGGCAAGCTGGCGTAGAGAGCAATGCTTCACCTGCGCTGAGCGAAATGATGCAGATGAAAATAAATAATTTGTCCGTCTGAGAGGGACCCGATGCAATTGCGTAAATTACTTCTGCCAGGACTGCTTTCTGTTACGTTATTGAGTGGTTGTTCACTGTTCAGTGGCGAAGAAGACGTTGTGAAAATGTCCCCACTGCCGACGGTTGAAAACCAGTTTACCCCATCCACCGCGTGGGATGTCTCCGTGGGCAGTGGGATTGGTGATTTCTATTCCAACCTTCATCCGGCCTATGCAGACAGCGTTGTCTATGCCGCTGACCGCAAAGGTACCGTGAAAGCGGTGAACGCCGATGACGGAAAAGAAGTGTGGTCCGTTAACCTGGCGGAAAAAGAAGGCTGGTTCTCCCGTAAGCCTGCACTGCTGTCTGGCGGCCTGACCGTTGCCGGTGGCCACGTCTACGTGGGCAGCGAAAAAGCGCAGGTTTATGCCCTGAACAGCAGCGACGGCTCCATTGCCTGGCAAACGACCGTGGCGGGGGAATCCCTGTCTCGTCCGGTGGTGAGCGACGGCCTGGTGCTGATTCATACCAGCAACGGCCAGCTGCAGGCGCTGAACGAAGCGGACGGCCTGGTGAAATGGACCGTTAACCTGGATATGCCAGCGCTCTCTCTGCGCGGCGAATCCGCTCCGGCTACCGCATTTGGCGCTGCCATTGTGGGCGGTGACAACGGTCGCGTGAGCGCAGTGCTGATGCAGCAGGGCCAGATGATCTGGCAGCAGCGTATCTCTCAGGCCACTGGCTCAACGGAAATTGACCGTCTGAGCGACGTAGACACAACGCCGGTCATCGTTAACGGTGTGGTTTACGCGCTGGCCTATAACGGCAACCTGACCGCGCTGGATCTGCGCAGCGGCCAGATCATGTGGAAACGTGAGCTGGGCTCTGTGAACGATTTCATCGTTGAGGGTAACCGTATCTATATGGTTGACCAGAACGACCGTCTGCTGGCTCTGAGCACCGAAGGCGGCGTAACGCTGTGGACGCAAAGCGACCTGCTGCACCGTCTGCTGACCTCGCCAGCGCTGTACAACGGTAGCCTGGTTGTGGGCGACAGCGAAGGGTATATGCACTGGATCGATCCGGATAACGGCCGCTTTGTTGCACAGCAAAAAGTCGACAGCTCTGGTTTCCTGACCGATCCAGTTGTGGCCGACGGCAAACTGCTGATTCAGGCAAAAGACGGCACGCTGTACGCGATCACGCGTTAATTACCCGGCGGTTGTAGTATACTAAACGGCTCCTGTTCACTCAGGAGCCGTTTTGACATTTTTAAAAACGCCGCGAAAGCGACGTTATTTTGAATTTTATGAGGCTTCAAACATGGTACCTGTGGTCGCGCTTGTCGGGCGCCCTAACGTTGGAAAATCCACTCTTTTTAACCGTTTAACACGCACCCGTGATGCGCTGGTTGCGGATTTCCCGGGGCTGACGCGTGACCGTAAGTACGGTCGTGCAGAGGTGGAAGGACGCGAGTTCATCTGTATTGATACCGGTGGTATTGACGGCACAGAAGACGGCGTTGAAACCCGCATGGCGGAGCAGTCGCTGCTGGCGATTGAAGAAGCGGATGTGGTGCTGTTTATGGTGGATGCTCGCGCTGGCCTGATGCCGGCGGATTCCGCTATCGCTAAGCACCTGCGTTCACGCGAAAAACCGACCTTCCTGGTGGCGAACAAAACCGACGGCATCGATGCCGATCAGGCCATCGCGGATTTCTGGTCTCTGGGCCTGGGTGAAATCTACCCGATTGCTGCATCGCATGGCCGTGGCGTCACCAGCCTGCTGGAAACCGTTCTGCTGCCGTGGGTTGACGAAGTGAACCCGCCGGAAGAGGTGGACGAAGACGCTGAATACTGGGCGCAGTTTGAAGACGGAGAAGAGGGCGAAGAAGAAGAGCCTGAAGACGACTTCAACCCACAGGATCTGCCGATCAAGCTGGCAATCGTGGGCCGTCCAAACGTAGGTAAGTCTACACTTACTAACCGTATTCTGGGCGAAGAGCGCGTGGTCGTTTACGACATGCCGGGCACCACCCGCGACAGTATCTACATTCCTATGCAGCGCGATGAGCGTGAATATGTCCTCATCGACACCGCCGGGGTGCGTAAGCGCGGGAAAATCACCGATGTGGTGGAAAAATTCTCCGTTATCAAAACCCTGCAGGCGATCGAAGATGCCAACGTCGTGCTGCTCGTCATCGACGCACGCGAAGGGATCTCCGATCAGGACCTCTCTCTGCTCGGCTTTATCCTCAATAGTGGGCGCTCACTGGTTATCGTGGTCAACAAGTGGGATGGCCTGAGCAACGAGGTTCGTGAGCAGGTGAAAGAGACCCTAGACTTCCGTCTGGGCTTTATCGACTTTGCCCGCGTGCACTTCATCTCTGCGCTGCACGGCAGCGGCGTGGGTAACCTGTTCGAATCCGTGCGCGAAGCTTACGACAGTTCCACCCGTCGTCAGAGCACCGCCATGCTGACGCGCATCATGAACATGGCTGCAGAAGACCATCAGCCGCCGCTGGTGCGCGGCCGTCGCGTGAAGCTGAAATATGCCCACGCCGGTGGTTATAACCCGCCAATCGTGGTGATCCACGGCAACCAGGTGAAAGACCTGCCGGATTCCTACAAGCGCTACCTGATGAACTACTTCCGTAAATCGCTGGACGTGATGGGCACGCCTATCCGTATCCAGTTCAAGGAAGGGGAAAACCCGTTCGCCAACAAGCGCAACACCCTGACGCCAAACCAGATGCGTAAGCGTAAGCGCTTGATAAAGCACATTAAGAAAAGCAAATAAGCTTTGCCGCTCTCATGAAAGCCCGCGATTATCGCGGGCTTTTTTTTTGCCGAATCATACCGCCGGTTTTCTCAGTGTGAAGTCAATCACTATTCACTTTTAACCATGTTTAAATCTAAGAAAGTAGACAATCGTCGAATTTTCATCTTAAAGTCCAGGGTCCGGTACTAGACAAAACTAGCGCCTGGTTATCAAATGGTTAACTAACTTTTCGCCGCACGTAAAAAATCGGCCAGATACGTAACTGGCCGGCGTACCTGCTGGTGTTTACAAGCACGACGACATACCTTTCGGGAGAATTATGCAATCCACTATTAATCAAAAAGAGAGCCGAACGTTCTTCGGCCATCCGTATCCGCTCGGTTCCCTGTTCTTCACCGAGATGTGGGAGCGTTTCTCGTTTTACGGCATTCGTCCGTTACTGATCCTGTTTATGGCCGCCACCGTCTATGACGGCGGGATGGGCCTGGCGCGTGAAAACGCCTCGGCGATTGTCGGCATCTTTGCCGGTACCATGTACCTGGCCGCGCTGCCGGGCGGCTGGCTGGCGGATAACTGGCTCGGTCAGCAGAGAGCCGTCTGGTACGGTTCGATCCTTATTGCGCTCGGTCACCTGTCGATTGCGCTCTCGGCGGTGATGGGCAACAACCTGTTCTTTATCGGCCTGATGTTCATCGTGCTCGGCTCCGGGCTGTTCAAGACCTGTATTTCAGTGATGGTCGGTACCCTGTATAAAAAAGGCGACGCGCGTCGCGACGGCGGCTTCTCGCTGTTCTATATGGGTATCAACATGGGCTCGTTCATCGCGCCGCTGATTTCCGGCTGGCTGATTAAAACCCACGGCTGGCACTGGGGCTTTGGCATTGGCGGTATCGGGATGCTGGTGGCGCTGATTATCTTCCGCGTGTTTGCCGTTCCGGCCATGAAACGCTATGACGGCGAAGTTGGCCTCGACTCAACCTGGAACAGCCCGGTG
>NZ_QPFW01000215.1:0-37367 GCF_008122455.1 Enterobacter sp. C6 | reverse complement strand
CGGACATCTTCAGCACCGCGGTGTTGCCCAACGCCAGGCAGGGTGCGACCTTCCAGGTGGCGGTCATAAACGGCACGTTCCACGGCGACACCAGCGCGCAGACGCCCACCGGCTGCACCAGGGTGTAGTTGAGCATCTTGTCGTCAACCGGGTAGGTCTTGCCGTTCATTTGCTGGCACACCTCGGCGAAAAATTCGAAGTTGTGCGAGGCGCGCGGGATCAGCACGTTTTTGGTCTGGTGGATCGGCAGCCCGGTATCGGCGGTTTCCATGGCGGCAATCTCGGGCACGTTCTGGTCGATCAGGTCACCCAGACGACGCATCAGGCGCGCGCGCTCCTTCATCGGCAGGTTGGCCCACTTCGGGAACGCCTCTTTGGCGGCGGCAACGGCCTGGTGGATTTCGGCCTCGCCGCCGGCGGCCACTTCTGCCAGGACCTCGCCGGAGGCCGGGTTAGTAGTGTGGAAGTAGTCGCTGCCCGCGACGTTTTTACCGTTGATCCAGTGGTTAATCTTTTTCATTTTGCCGTCTCCTCACTCACAATTCGGTTCACCAGGCGTCCCACGCCTTCCACTTCCACCACCACCTCATCGCCCGGCACCACGTCGGAGAGCCCCTTCGGCGTGCCGGTGGCAATCATGTCGCCCGGCTGCAGGGTCATAAAGTCGCTCAGGTACGCAATCAGGTACGGGATGCTGAAGATCAGATCCGCCGTGGTGCCTTCCTGACGCAGCTCGCCGTTAACGAAGGTGCGCAGGGCGAGGTTGTGCGGGTCGGGAATGGCTGCTTTTGGCACGATGTTTGGGGAAATGGGGGTCAGCCCGTCGCGGCTTTTCACCCGCAGGTTCGGGCGGTAGTAGTTTTCCAGGTAGTCGCGGATGGCGTAGTCGTTGCAGACCGTATAGCCCGCAACATAGTCCATCGCCTCGGCTTCGCTCACCTTACGGGCGGTTTTGCCGATGACCACCACCAGCTCCGCTTCGTAATGCATGTATTCGATATTGTTCGGACGCACCGACGTCTGGTTGTCGCCGTTGAAGGTGTTCGGCGCTTTGATAAATACCAGCGGCTCGGTGGGCGGCTTGAAGTCCAGCTCGCTGGCGTGATCGGCATAGTTCAGACCGAGGGCAAACAGCGTGGCGTGCGGCGGCGTGCTGTGCGCAATAGTGACGTTGCGCTCATCCACCACCGGGTTTTCCAGCGGCGGAAAGCCCTCCGCCAGAATACGCACGCGATCGCCCGGACGGATCTCAACGCGGCTGTGAGGGGTGCCGAGCAGGATCGCATCGCCGGGATTGAGGGTGGCGAACTCGCTCAGGGCGCTCAGCAGTTCGGCAGCGTTACGCTGAAGATCGGCGGTGTTCCAGTGGTCCGCTTCGCGGCCGTTGATCTCGGTGATGATGGTCAGGTTATCTACGTTATCAAGGGCGACAAGTTCGCCGAGCGGGCAGAATCCGTCACGACATTTGGCCTTGATGGCCGGGCGATAGAAGCTCTCTTCCGGCAGGCTCACCTCGTTGGCCAGCGCATACCCCGCGATGTGCTCCGCAGCGTCCTCCACGCGTACCTTGCTGGCGGTTTTACCGATCACCAGCGCCACCGTCGCGCCGCTGAGCACCTTTTCCCCCTGCGGGAGCGGAATGGGTTCGCCCGCACGAATCACGGTGTTATGGGGTTTGATAAACCACACGGCTGTTTTCGGCGGCGTGTTGTAGGGGGCTTTTTCAAATGCCTCACGCCAGGCTTCACGCTGGCTTTGATGGTTGAGGGCGACGGCAAAAACGGTACCTTTCATTCACATACTCCTCAGGCCGGATGTCCTGTTTGGATTTCATTAATATGTTAATGATCTGGTTTTATGCTTTTGCTGCTCATTTCGCAATCAGAAGTGAAAAATTTGTGATATGAATAACAATAAATTTACATATTGAGTTTTATGTGTATTAAAATCAGTGACTTAATAAAATTGATGGGTTTCTGTTAGACTTTTTGAGGGAAAACGTGTTGTTTATAAAAACATCTTTTAGTGATTGTTTACTTGTTAATGATGTGAAGGGAAGAGGCTATGCATGATTCATTAACCATCGCGCTGCTGCAGGCGCGGGAAGCGGCGATGTCCTACTTCCGCCCGATCGTGAAGCGCCATAATCTGACCGAGCAGCAGTGGCGTATTGTGCGCGTGCTGGCTGAACATCCGTCGATGGATTTTCACGATCTGGCGTTTCGCACCTGCATCCTGCGCCCGAGCCTGACCGGTATTCTGACGCGCATGGAGCGTGACGGCCTGGTGCTGCGCCTAAAGCCGGTGAACGACCAGCGCAAGCTGTACGTGTCGCTGACCAAAGAGGGGAATGCGCTGTATGAACACGCTCAGGCGCAGGTCGAAGAGGCGTATCAGCAGATTGAGGCGGAATATACGCCGGAGAAGATGAAACAGCTGACGGCGCTGCTGGAAGAGTTTATTGAACTCGGAAACCGGCATAACGCAGCGCGGGAAGAAGAGTAAAAACCCCAAATTCCAGGATGATTTTCGTAAAGTTTTCCCTTTCCAGGCCGAAAATTCTGTATCTGCCTGAGGAAAGAGAAAACATGTTAAACCGTATCAAGATTGTCACCAGCTTAATGCTGGTTTTAGCGATATTTGGCCTTTTACAACTCACGTCCGGTGGTCTTTTCTTTAATGCTCTGAAGAATGACAAAGAGAATTTCACCGTCCTGCAAACCATTCGCCAGCAACAGTCCACGCTGAACGCCAGCTGGGTAGCGTTGCTGCAAACCCGTAATACCCTGAACCGCGCGGGTATCCGCTACATGATGGATCAGAGCAATATCGGCAGCGGCGCGACCGTTAACGATTTGATGCAAATCGCGTCTACGTCTCTGAAACAGGCGGAAAAAAACTGGGCTGCCTACGAAGCCCTGCCGCGCGATCCGCGTCAAAACGACGCTGAAGCGATGGAGATCAAGCGTAACTATGATATTTACCACGGCGCGCTGGCGGAGCTGATCCAGCTGCTGGGCGCGGGCAAAATCAACGCCTTCTTCGACCAGCCGACCCAGAGCTATCAGGACGGTTTTGAGAAGCAGTACGTGAGCTACCTGCAGCAGAACGACAAGCTGTACCAGATGGCGGTCGAAGACAGCAACAGCTCCTTCAGCCAGGCTATCTGGGTGCTGATCAGCGTCCTGATTGCCGTGCTGGTGGTGATCGTGGCCGTCTGGCTCAACATCAAGCAGACGCTGATCTCCCCGCTGAATCGTCTGATCGACAACATTCGCCATATCGCCAGCGGCGACCTGGTGAAGCGTATTGAGGTTCAGGGCACCAACGAAATGGGTGAACTGGCCGACTCGCTGCGTCATATGCAGGGTGAGCTGGTGCGTACCGTTGGCGACGTGCGTAACGGCGCGAACGCGATCTACAGCGGCGCGAGTGAAATCGCGATGGGCAATAACGACCTCTCCTCCCGTACTGAACAGCAGGCCGCTTCCCTGGAAGAGACCGCTGCCAGCATGGAGCAGCTGACGGCGACCGTTAAGCAGAACGCCGAGAACGCCCGTCAGGCGAGCCATCTTGCCCTGAGCGCCTCCGAAACCGCGCAGAAAGGCGGCAAAGTGGTGGATAACGTGGTGCAGACCATGCGCGATATCGCGGGCAGCTCGCAGAAAATTGCCGACATTATCAGCGTGATCGACGGCATTGCTTTCCAGACCAACATCCTGGCACTGAACGCGGCGGTAGAAGCGGCGCGTGCGGGCGAGCAGGGCCGTGGCTTTGCGGTGGTGGCCGGTGAAGTGCGTAACCTGGCCCAGCGCAGTGCCCAGGCGGCTCGTGAAATCAAGAGCCTGATTGAAGACTCCGTGGGTCGCGTGGAAGTGGGTTCAACGCTGGTAGAAAGCGCCGGTGAAACCATGGGTGAGATCGTGAACGCGGTGACCCGCGTAACGGACATCATGGGTGAAATCGCCTCTGCGTCTGACGAGCAGAGCCGCGGTATCGACCAGGTGGGTCTGGCGGTAGCTGAGATGGATCGCGTGACCCAGCAGAACGCCTCGCTGGTTGAAGAGTCTGCCGCGGCTGCGGCCGCACTGGAAGAGCAGGCGAGCCGTCTGACTCAGGCCGTGGCGGTGTTCCGCATTCAGCAGGAGCAGATGAAAGCGCGCGAATTCGCTGCGGCTAAAGCGGTTTCCACGCCGGTGATGGCGCGTAAAACCGCGACGGTCGATTCAGGCGATAACTGGGAAACGTTCTAACTCTGTGCGTTGTGCCGGGTGACGGCTGCGCCTTACCCGGCCTACGGTTAAGGGTTTTGTAGGCCCGGTAAGCGCAGTGCCACCGGGCGATATTACAGAGGCAGGCGCATGGCGCAGCGCGTTTCATACGCGAAACCGTGCGCTGTCTCTTCTTCCCTTTTCTGACGCAGTTCAGGCGTCAGCGTCGTCATTTTTTTAAACCCTAGCTTTGCATAGAACGGCGCGTTCCACGGTACGTCCCGGAACGTCGTCAACGTCAGCGACGTCAGCCCCAGCGTGCGGGCATGGTCAGCCGCACAGGCGATAAGCTGCCGGCCAATCCCTTTTCCCTGCCAGTTCAGATCGACCGAAAGCTCCACGATAAACAGCGACGAAGAGTGCGCTTCGGTGAGGATAAACCCCACGGGGCGGTCGTTCACCCGCGCCAGCCAGCTTAGCCCACGTTCGACATACTCAAGGTGCTTCTCAGCAGAAATGACTTCACCGTCGGCAAGCCAGGCGAGCTCCGGGTCTTCACGAAAGCGCTCGCCCGCCGCGCGTTCAATGGCGGGCAGGGCGGCAACGTCGCCGGGACGTGTGGGTCGAAGGGTGATGTTAAGGTCGACCATTAGCCTGCTCGACTCACAATTTTAATTTCGACCATGCCAATTCCGAGCTCGCGCGGTGAATGGCCAAGAATATTCCCTTCATTGGTGGACTGCGGATCCGGCGGGACGATCACCAGGGTATTGCTGCGCGAAGGATTCTCAAAATGCAGCGTATGCGTGCTCACGTCGTTCCCGAGCGTCAGCGTCTGCTCCCGATCGCCCACGCGCACCGGTACGGGCTTGTTAGCGTTAGGGCCATACGCTCTGGCGGTGATCACCAGGTCGAACTGTTCCGGCAGCGGATGGGTGTACTCAATTTTCACCTCATTGCCCAGCTGCGCGTTTGACCAGCGTCCCCAGGACTCCGGCCGCGAGATGCCGCTAAACTGCTTCACTTCTTCCGGCGCGCCGGCCACGTTAAAGATAAAGCTGTCCGCTTTGTAGCGAATATCGTTGTCGCTGATTTTCAGCATGTCGATGTTGTGCTGATAGCGCGCCGTATCAATTACCGTATCTTTAAACGCGGTTTTGCCTTTCCACTGGGCTTTATCCACGTGCTGTACGGTTTGCTCCCCGCCAAGCTGACCCTGAGAGACGCACCAGTCGGTAGAGAGCGCCAGCGGCTGCGACCAGAGCTGGCCCATCTTGTAACATCTGTCGACCCAGACGAAATTATCGCGTGGCGCAAAATCGGCCAGCTGATAGCGCAGCGGCGCGGAATATTCGCTTTCCGGCAGGGGCTCAACGCGTCCCTCCGACACGCGCACCAGCAGCGGCAGACGGAAGTTGCTGCCCGAGAAGGCAATGGTGTTTTTATCCCGATCGACGGTGAAGTCCTTCATCTCTTTCGGGAAGTTCCACAGGCGGATGATGTCGGGCTTCCAGGCAAGGATTTTTTCCTTCATGTTGAGGAACACTTCCGACAGGGATTGCCCCGACAGCGTGCTCCGGCCCAGGCCAATAAAGTTGTCACCGCCCAGGATGTCCAGCACGGTGGCGCCGTTATCCATGGAGTTGCGTTTGGTGGCGATCTCCTCCTGCTGCGGCTGGTCGCCGCGCAGGACGAAGAACAGATTGCTGCGATCCTGCTTGTTGAGCTGATCCCAGGCGCTGTTTTTCATCGCCAGATGGTCAGACGAAACGACGATGACGGTGTTTTTAAACCAGGGTGAGGCTTTGATTTTCTCGACCAGCGCGGCAATGTGCTCCTGACTGCAGGTGACGGCGCTGAACGATTTATTGTTTTTACCATCAATGTCATAGCTTTTGCGCTTGCAGGTGCGCGAGACAAACCCGTCCGGATGGTGGGTGTCCACCGTCAGCGCAAAGAGAGAGAAACGCTTGCCCGCGCGGGACAGCTCCTCGAATTTCTTCCAGGTTTCGTCGAGTACCGTATCGTCATAGAAGCCCCAGTCGTTGCGGTAGTTTGGGTCGGCAACCGTCGTTTTTAACTCTTCTGAGCCATACAGGTGATCAAAACCGTGGGATTTCAGGAACACATCTTTTCCGGCGAAGCGCAGGTTTGCCCCCTGCACAAAATAGTTTTCGTAACCGGAGTTTTTCAGGATATCGCCGAGGCAAATATTCTGCGGGAAGAAGGTCGACATGGAGGCTGAGGCGTTACCTTCAAAAGGCGCGAACAGCGGGATACCGCACTGGGAGGCAACCATCCCGGCAATCGTGTAATCCGTACCGGGCAGCTGCATGGTGTGGCTGAAATCAAGACCTTCATTTTTCAGCGCACCCAGGTCCGGCGTCAGGTCAGGGAACGCATCGTTATCAAAGTACGTGCGTTCCAGGCTTTCACCGTAGATGTAGACCAGGTTGAGCTTCGGGTTGGCGATCGTTTTCGACGGCTCTTTGTAGTAAGCCACGAAATCCGGATCGCCGTCGCGCGACTGGGATTTCACCAGCTCGGTGATCTGATGGAACGCCGGGCTGGCGTCGACGGAGGCCAGCGCCAGGAATAACGCCAGCAGGCTGTAGCCATGATGGTGTGGATGATGGCGACGTCGACGCAGCACCCAGGCCAGCGCGCCAAAAATGGTGACCAGCGCGACGACAAGGCCGAGCCCCGGAAGAATGTACTTGCTGACCCCCGCGCCCGTCAGGCTGTTTGTCAGCGTGTAGAGCACCGCATCGTTAATGCCGTCACCGGTAAAGTAATCGCTGGCGTATAAGGTAATGTTTAAAATAATAAAAATGCCGAGCACAACCAGCGTGGCGATAAACCACCAGGTGTGACGGCCGGCTTTGCAGGCGTAAACGCCGACAGAAGCCAGAAAAAGGATAAGAGACATGAATTCAGACAACAGCATATCCTCGTGACGCCAGATGCTTCGCTGGCTAACTGTTTATTTTTTGGGTCATACAATGTAATTGCGATGTCGTTAAGCTGCAATTTTAGTGTCACGAAAGTGTGCTGTTGTTAGGATTTGGTTTAGAAAATCGTTTTTATGAAGGTGTGCACATCCTGACAAACGGACGCTGAGACGGTGGCAGGTGGGAAAAACGCTCATTTAGCGCCGCGCTGCAAGACTATCGCATTAAACGCGGCGTGTTGTGGCAGAAAATGGGGTGGATCAGGAGATGAAATTAACGCCTTGTTTCAGCACCAGATCGCAGGCTTTGGTTTTCACCTGTTTGGCCAGAGAGGAGTTGCCGAGGGTGCTCAGGTTAAGCTGCTGACCGTTCTGCGCGTTAAGCAGGCCCTGAATGCCGTCCATATAGTTGGTGTCCGCTTTTTGCTCCTGGGTATCCAGACCCAGTTTACCCAGCACCTGGTTTTTCACGTTTTGCGCATCGGTCACGGAGGCCAGTTTTTGCTTCGCGCAATATTCCAGAATCCCCGCCGCGTTGTTCATCGTGCCCGCGCTCAGGCTCTGACCGCTGTTGCCCAGCAGGCTGGTGAGGGAAGAGGCGGAGAGTCCGCCCTGCGTGCTGCTGCTCTCTTTGGTCAGCTCGTTTGCTGCGCTTGACAGGGACTCCTGCCAGGACGCCGCTTGCGCTGCGCCGGTCACCAGCAGCGCGCCTAAAAGGGTGCTGACAATCATCTGTTTTTTCATCATGGCTCTCTCAAAAAGGTCCGTTTTGGGCCGAAGGGGTTCCAGTATATACCTGCGACCTGTCGGCGATTCCTGGAACTGTCTTAATACTCTTTGCCGGTGACGCGGCTGCGGTAACTTTCCCAGTCGAAGATGACATACAGGCTGTTACCCAGCTTCATGCGGTCCATGACGCGTTCCCCCAGCAGGCGGGTCATCTCGTCAATATTGTGGTTCGTCAGCATGCCGGTGGGGCGCTTGGACGAGGAGCGGCGATCGACAATCTGGTTGATGATCACTTTTTCATAGCGCGATTCCGTCTGAACGCCAATCTCGTCGATGACCAGCAGGTCGACATTACTCAGATCGTTAAGCAGCTGTTCTTCGCTGGTTTCGCGGTTGCTGAAGGTGTCTTTCATCGCAGACATGATATCGGCCACGGTGATGATAAGAACCGATTTACCGCGCAGAAGCAGCTCGTTGCAGATAGCGGCAGCAAGGTGATTTTTTCCGGTGCCCGGCTTGCCGCTAAAGATGAAGCTGGCGATATTGCCGTCGAATTCATCCACGTACTGCCGTGCGGCGGCCAGCGCGTTCATCTGCCCGGTGGTCTCAATTTTATAGTTATCGAACGAGCAGTTCTGGTGCAGGGGACGGATACCGGAACGGTTAAAGGTGCGCTGCATTTTCATCGCCCGGTTTTCGCGGGCGAGCGCGGCGGCGCGGATCTCACCTTGCTCTTTTTGCCATGCCAGCAGCTCTTCACCGGTGGTGAAAGCGGGCTTCACGTTGGCAGGCATCATTTTTTGCAGACGTTTCATCAGGTCGCCGACGTTCTTCATTTCGCACCTCGGAATCCGCTGGGGATCTGTTTATCCGGTTCTGAAAACGCATTGATATCACGTTTTGGCTGGCCGTTGTTGCCGGCGCGGGTAATCTGGAGATGACGCGCGAGCTTTTGCTGCCACTGAATGTGGGTGAACACTTTCCCTTCTGCCTGCCACCAGGCGGTAAACGCGGCGAGCTCTTCCGCGGTGGCGGGTTGGGTTAACGCAATGCCCCACAGCGCGGCCTGCCGCTGGAAATCCGCATCCGGTTGCCAGCCCGCATAGAGGGCAAATTTGCCCATCGGAACGGTCACGGGAACGTTAACCGGTTCATCAAAGAACTGGCTATCCAGCGTGACATCGCTCGCCGGGCGTGACACTTGTGCTTCGATCTCCAGAAGCTGTGCCAGACGTTCCGGTGTGATTGCGTAAAACGCCGGCGCGTTGTCGGCAAAAACCGCAACCGTGCCGCCTTCGGCGTGAGTCAACACACCGCGTGGGTCGCGCATAAAGGCATCAATGCCAGCAATGCTGGTGGTCAGAAGTCTGGAGGACATAACGCTTACTCTACTGATTACTACGGGCGTGATATGGACTTATGGTAGCACAGAGAGGGGAAAGGAAAGGAGGGGTAAAGTGCGGGCTGATGCCCTCACCCTGACCCTCTCCCACAGGGAGAGGGAACTGAAGGGATTACGCGATGATGTTCAGTGTCACGTCAATGTTGCCGCGGGTCGCGTTAGAGTACGGGCAAACAATGTGCGCCGCATCGACCAGCTTTTTGGCTTCCGCAGGATCCATACCTTCAACGTGGATGTTCAGTTTCGCTTCGATACCAAAACCGGTTGGCAGGGGGCCAATACCCACTTCGCCTTCAATAAAAGCATCTTTAGGTAGGGTAAATTTGTCGCGTGCGGCCACAAACTTCATCGCGCCCAGGAAGCAGGCAGAGTAGCCGGCAGCAAACAGCTGCTCAGGGTTCGTCACTTCTCCCCCCATGCCGCCCATCTCTTTTGGCACGCCCAATTTTACGTCCAGTACGCCATCGGAGGAGGTGGCTCGGCCGTCACGGCCTCCGGTGGCTTTTGCTTTGGCGGTATAAACAACTTTTTCTAAAGACATGGCAGGTTCCTCATCTTGTTTAATGTGCACTATTAAATAGCGTGCGATATATATGGGTAATAATCACGCGTAAAGTATAGCTTTACGCGCGGTGTAGCTGTTGTCGCAAAAGTTCGAGCTGCTGTTTGAGCGCCAGCAGGGTGTCGGTATCACACTGCGCTGCGCAACCCACCGCATGGGGGATACCCAATGCCTGCTGCTGCAGTTCACGTCCCGCTTCACTCAGGGTGACGGCGACCTGGCGTTCATCTTTGCGTGAACGGTGGCGGTTGATGAGCCCGGCGCTTTCCAGACGCTTCAACAGCGGCGTCAGAGTTGCAGAGTCCAGAAACAGCCGTTCACCGATGTCCGACACCGTCATATCATCCTGCTCCCACAGCACCAGCATCACCAGATATTGCGGGTAGGTCAGGTTCAGCGGTGCCAGCAGCTGCCGGTACAGCTTGTTAAGCGCCAGGTTTGCCGAATAGAGGGCAAAGCAGAGCTGGTTATCCAGCTTGAGCGCAGCGGTTGCGTCGTTCGTTTTCGCGTTCATGAGATGAATATAGATAGTGCGCGATTTAATTGCAAGCAATTTTATGGGCAAGTATAGCGGAGCGCCACCTGAACGGCCATTTTGCGGTAGTGCTGGCGCTGAGCCTGCTCGTTTGCGCTTTCTTCAAACAACAGCGTAAAGGTGTAGCTGTTGGCAACGTAGTGAAAGCTGAAGCTGCTTATCAGACGATGAAGATCGCGGGCGTCTACCGTCTCACTGAAGAGCTGTTTTTCTTTGCCCCGGCGCAGGATCTCCTCCAGCAGGTCGAGCGCGCTGCGGTTGACCTGGCGGAGATAGCTCGACTGCTGCATAAAGCGGCCGCGCTGCATGTTTTCCATGCAGATAATCCGGATGTAGTCAGGGTGGTCGGCATGATAGTCAAAGGTGGCTTCAACCAGATTGACCAGCGCTTCGACCGGGGGCATTCCCGTCAGGCTTAGCGCTTTTTCACTGGCGCGAATCTGGGTGTAAACATGTTCCAGAACCAGGAGATAGAGGTTCTCTTTATTCTTGAAATGGTAAACCACCATGCGTTTGGTGGTACCCGCTTTCTCTGCGATCTGCTCCATCCGTGCACCGTTCAATCCATACTCGGCAAAAAGCGCGATGGCGCTCTGAAAGATTTTCTCTTTCAGGCTGGATTCTTCACTGTGCTCGGGGTGTTCGCTGCCAGGGTTAGCCACATCCTTTCCTTATTTTCACCAAACGGACCAGAAGAATTATCTCCACGGCAGCGAAATAATACAAATATCAAACGCGTGGGCGTTTGCGGTACAGCCACAGTCCGGGGATCGACAGCCCGATAGAGAGCGCGCCGACGATGGATGACGCCTTAAGGAAGTTGCTCAGGAGGAGGATCATCTGAGGCTCGGTATAACCGAAATGGCTGATTTTCACTGCGGAAATCATCGCCGTATACGCAGATATGCCTGGGAACATCGGGATCACCGCGGCAACGGTGAACACTTTGGGATGCGCCAGATACCAGCGCGACCACTGGATGCCGATACTGCCGACCAGCATGGAAGCGATGAACGTTGACCATTCGATGTTGAAACCCGCCGTCATCATCACCATTCGCGAGCCATGGCCAATCGCACCCAGCAGCGCGCACCACGGCAGCGCGCGTTGCGGTACGTTAAATACCATCGCGAAGCCGACGGCAGGGATGGCGGCCAGAAGCATGTCCTGTGCCAGCGCCAGCAGAAAATCTATCACGCCCATCCGCGTAACCCCCAGAGAGTCATGGCCATGACCACGCCGATGCAGGTCGCCAGCGTCAGCAGGCTGGCGATAGCCCAGCGTGCCAGACCGGTATTGATATGCCCTTTAAACATGTCGGCGACGGCGTTGATCAGCGGAAAGCCCGGGACCAGCAGAAGCACGCTGGCGGCCATTGCAACGGTTGGGGTGTTGGCAAACTGCGGCAGGCGCAGAAGCAGGCCGGAAACCGTGGTGGCGACAAACGCGGTAATGCAGAAGTTAATTTGCGGGTGCAGCTGCCGGTGCGTGAGCAGCTGGCGAACATACATGGCGATACTGCTGGCAAAAAAGGTGACGAGCGCGCCGTCCCAGCCGCCTTTATTGAGCTTACAAAAGCAGGCGCAAGAGAGCCCTACCATTAACACGACGAGCCAGCGCGGATAACGTAATGGCTTGATCTGGTTGAACCGTTTTTCAATTTCATGAAGATCGAGAAGCTTGTGTTCAGCAAGGATGACGATGTGCTGCACTTCGGTCACGACGTGCATGTTAATACCGCGGTCATGGTTTTTGCGTGTGGAGGTCAGGCACTGACCGTCTTTGATCGTGGTCAGCACAATGGCGTTAGATGAGATTGCGCTTTCAACGCTATCCATACCCAGCGCCACTCCCAGCCGGGTGGAGAGCTCCTCAACCAGCGCGCTTTCCGCGCCGTGCTGGAGCAGAAAAAGACCGCACTTTATACATAGCCGCGTGATAGCACGCTGCGTTGACCGATCTGCCTGCATGTATTGTCCTGAAAAAGATGGATAGGTTGCCGGTTAGCCCGTAGTGAGTACTTTTAGCACAAAGTGCAGTCCCTCTTGCTGTGGGCCAGATCAAGGTTTGTGCAAACAGTTTCAGCCCGTATCACGAAAGGGGCGTTGGATTAATTTATCAATGCGGTGAATTATAAATATAAAAATATAGAATATTTGTATTTAGTTATTCTAATTTTATATTGTCGTTATTTTAATGGCTCCGCAATTAAATTTATTTGCGCTTTATGAGATATTACCGTTGTTTTAGGCATTTCTTATACTAAGAACATATCTCATCTTCTGCTTGTATTAATCAGTTTTACACTCAGGGACGAAAATACTCATACATTGGTACGTTTTAACGTTACTCATCAAATGAAGAATGGACACGGAGGGTCTATGTTGTCATTGCATGGTAAGTATGGCGTTGTCATTAGCCGGATGCCCGTGATGCAAAACGGGTTAGGGGGCGTGATGGCACGCCATTTCCCGGATTTTGAATTGACCTATTGTCGCTCATTGCAGGAGTTAACACTGCTCCAGCTACGCCGCGCAGATGTCATTATTGCCGATATTTCAGGTGAATACAGAAATCCTCGGGGAACCCTCGAAGAGTATTACGGTTTATTGAACCAATACCGGGACATTCACTGGATCTTTTTAGTCTCGCGGCCGCTTTACCCTATTGCGGTTGAGTTGCTTATGCGCCCGGAAAGCACGTTGCTGTCTGATATGGAGCCCATTGAAGGCGTGGTTAACGCGATTCGGGCAGGTAGCGAGCGGGCAGAGCGGATAAGCCAGACGTTATTAACCCCGGAGCCTCAAAGTACGGAGGATGAAGACGAACACGTTATCGCACTCACGCACTCCGAACGCAAGGTACTGCGTCTGTTAGGTAAAGGATGGGGGATTAACCAAATCGCCACATTGCTGAAGAAGAGCAATAAAACCATCAGTGCGCAGAAAAACAGTGCGATGCGGCGGCTATCTTTACGTAGTAATGCCGATATGTACGCCTGGATCAACAGTACGCAGGGAATGAGAGAGCTGAATTTGATGTCAGCCTATGGAGAGTTTGAGGAATGGAAAAAACCGATTCAACACGACATATCGCCATCGTCGAAAATTGCACGATGAGTGCTGTTGGGCTACAGCATTTATTTGCGATGCCCGGCCTGAATCACTATCAGCTGCATCTGTTTAGCGAATTTGACAGCTTCAAGAAAGCACTTCAGCACGTCAATTTTTTCTCGCTGATCTATTCACTTTCCGATGCACGAGAGGAGCGCCGTAACTGTCTGGCGCACCTGCGGGAGCTCGCGTTTACGCATGGTCATATCCAGCGCATTATCCTGGTCGCTGATGAGACGGAAGCACGGTTAGTTAGCCATCTTTCACCGTCACGCCTTCACGGTGTGGTCAGTAAATCGCTGACGCTTGAGCACCTGCAGCAGGAACTTATGGTGTTGTTGAGTGAAACGCTGCGCATCAATGACAATATGATGAATCACTGGTACCGGAGCCAAAACAGAATGTTAAGCCCAACGGAACGGGCAATATTGCGTTATATGTCTTGCGGCTATTCTATTCCTCAAATCGCGGCACAGCTTGAACGCAATATTAAGACCATCCGGGCGCATAAGTTTAATGCGATGGTGAAGCTGGGGGTGAGCTCTGACGTCGGGTTGCTCGATGCGGCGGATATTATTACTCACCTTCCGGCAAGAGAACCGCGAAGTTCGGCACTCAGCAAGCCGACCTTTTTATAGCCAGCCCGGTGCGCGCCAGACAGGCTCTGGCGCATCAATCAGATGCAAACGTCAACCCACTTTGCGGAAGTCAGCTCTGCCATTCTGTCAGGTGAAATACGCACGGCACTATGAATTGCGCCTGCGGCGGGCAGGACTTCGGCGTACTGCTTTAATGAGATATCGCAGTAAACCGCGAGCGGATTTTCCAGCCCGAACGGGCACACGCCGCCAACGGGATGACCGGTGATGGTCACCACTTCATCACTGCTGAGCATGCGCGCTTTCGCACCAAACGTGTCTTTCAGCTTTTTGTTATCCAGGCGCGCATCGCCTTTCGCCACCACCAGAATCACCTCATTTTTCACCTTGAGTGACAAGGTCTTGGCGATTTGTCCCGGTTCAACACGATGGGCGGCAGCAGCCAACGCAACGGTAGCGGTACTCTGGCTAAGTTCAATTACGTCTATATCCGGCGCGTTGTCGGCAAAAAACTGCTGTACAGACTGCAAACTCATTGTTTCCTCCTGACAAATATCCTGCGTAATCTGTCATAAGAATTTATGCTCTGTAAATATCTCTTAAGTAACAAATATCCCGAACGGCTGATTTCTGGATCCTCTTCACATTCACAGAAACCGGTTACAGTAACCGGTTGCAGAGCGTGATGCGTCGATTAATACTGAGTACGTAACGTCCCCTGTATCCAATAATAAGAGCCAAATATGAAACCATTTCGTCTGAGCAGTACCGCTGGTACACAAGCCAGCAAGGTTGTGAAGCTGATTTATGGAACAACGTGCGGCGCGAAAGTGCCCGTAACAAACGTCTGACAGGAGATCTGCCATGTCTGCCAACCATGCTGCGTTTAACCTGATATTCCGTTTCGTTGAAAATTACGTGAGCCCGATTGCCGGGCGGATCTCTTCCCAGCGTCATGTCATGGCTATTCGTGATGGGTTCATCTCCGCGATGCCATTTATGATTGTGGGTTCATTTTTGTTAGTGTTCGCTTATCCACCTTTTTCGCCTGATACCACGTGGGGTTTCGCCCGCGCCTGGCTGGATATGGCGAAGCAGTTTGAAGGCCAAATCCTGACGCCGTTTGATATGACGATGGGCATTATGTCCATTTATATCTGTGCGGCCATTGCCTATAACCTTGGCAAACACTATGTCAAATCGCACCAGTTAGACCCGTTCATGTGCGCCATGCTGTCGCTGATGGCGTTTCTGCTGGTCGCGGCACCGAAAACCAAAGGCACGCTTCCTGTCGACAGTCTGGGGGGAACGGGGATTTTTACCGCGATTCTGGTGGCGATCTACTGCGTTGAGATGATGCGTTTCCTCAAGGCGCATAACATCGGTATTCGCCTGCCAGACCAGGTTCCTCCGATGATCAAAAACTCTTTTGATCTGCTGATCCCGGTGCTGGTGGTGGTGGTGACCCTCTATCCTCTGAGCCTGGTGATTCAGTCTCAGTTCGGCATGCTGATCCCGCAGGCCATTATGTCGGTCTTTAAACCTCTGGTTTCCGCGGCGGATTCCCTGCCTGCGATCCTGCTGGCCGTGTTGATTGGTCATCTGCTATGGTTCGCCGGGATCCACGGCGCCGCCATCGTCTCCGGGATGTTGCAGATGTTCTGGCTGACTAACCTGGGCGCTAACCAGACTGCACTGGCCGCCAGCCAGCCTCTGCCGCATATCTTCATGGAGGCGTTCTGGACGTTCTTTATCGTGATTGGCGGGTCGGGAGCCACGATGGGGCTGGTGATTTGCTATCTGCGCAGTCGTTCAGCGCATTTACGCTCTATTGGCCGTTTGAGCGTGGTTCCCAGCTTCTTTAACATCAACGAGCCGGTCATTTTCGGTACACCGATTGTAATGAATCCGGTGTTCTTTATTCCGTTCCTGCTGGCACCGATGGTCAACGCCGTGCTGGCGTGGGCGGCGATGACATTTGATTTGATTGGGCGCGTCATCTCGGTCGTTCCCTGGACGGCACCGGCGCCGATAGGCGCAGCGTGGGCCCTAGGCTGGGACTTCCGCGCCGCGATTCTGGTTGTGGTTCTGGCCTGCGTATCGGCGATCATCTACTTCCCGTTCTTCAAAGTGTATGAGAAGCAGCTGCTGGAGCAGGAAGCGGAAGAAGCGCAGCGTAGCGCGGAAGAGGACAATCAGCAGGTGGCATAGGTGAAAACAAAACGGCAACGCAGGTTGCCGTTTTTTGTTTTTGTAGGCCCGGTAAGCGAAGCGCCACCGGGCAATTTACTGCTCTACTTCAGCGTGCAATCCCCGCACTGCTTAACGTCCGGCAGGCGATAGCGCTGGCAGCAGGTGCGGCGAACCAGAAGTCCATCACGGAGCACGACGGTTCGGAACAACGGGTTGTCACGGCCATCGGAAAGCTGTTTTGCAAAGAAGCAGGACTGACGCAGGGCGTCAACGTTCTCATCACCGAGAAGCGGCTTCATTTCCGTTAAATACCAGTGGATTAAATAGCCCGTATTGCTCCAGATAAGCTTCCCGTTAATCTCTCCCGTCGCTTCCAGCGCTTCCACCACCGGGATCAGGGCCTGAGTGATAAGCTGCTCCATACGTTCCTGAGCAGTCAGGCGTTCCGCGCTCTGGTCTTCATGTAGATCAATCCAGAAGCAGGCAGCACGTCCGGTTTCGTGAAACTCGACGTGGAAATTATCCGGCGAGAGTTCCAGCATGCTCTTCTGTGTTAAGAGCGCGAGCATGAGGGGAGGCACCATCAGCCCGATATACCACTGTGCCCAGAGTGAGAGCAGGGGTTTATTTTCCCGCGTAAGGGTGGGCTGATTGCGATAGATATGGTCGGAATAGGTGGCCAGCAGCGATTGCAGTTTTGCCGGTTGGCGCCACTCTGAGAGCGTCATGACGTGGTTCGGGGGTGCTTCATCAAGCCGGATAAAGTCCAGCAGGTGGGCGCGCGTTTCTGCAATCTTGTCTCGTATGGCATCCGCAAGCGAAGCATTCCCGCTGGTGAGGGGCGCTCGCCAGAGGAGGGGTTCGACGATGTGTGCGGTATGCGTGGCCATAGTATAGATAGAAATCTAAATGATAATGATTGCCAATCCTAACTATTGCTCATACCAATGGCAAGACTTTTGTCCTGGGGACATCGCCGTGATGTTTACGCCGTCTGAATCTCTTCACTCAACAGAATGTTGTTGCGCCCCATATGCTTTGCTTCGTAGAGGGCTTTGTCCGCTTTTTCCAGCGCGCCTTCCACGTCTTCATCCTCGAAAATGGCAATACCAATGCTGATGGTAACGTTTGTCGCGACGCTTTCGTTAAACAGATGCGGGATTTTCAAATCGTAGACTTTCTGACGGATCCGCTCGGCCGTCTGGCGAGCATGTTCGAGTGAGATGTTGGTCAGCAGCACCATAAATTCTTCCCCACCAAAACGCGCCACAATATCGCGAGAACGCACGGCATCGCGGATTGCCGCAGAGACGCGCTTCAGCGCCTGGTCGCCCATCATATGGCCGTAGTGGTCGTTATAGGCTTTGAAGTGGTCGATATCCATCAGCAGGACAAAGTGCTCGCCATTCTCTACCGTGGGCAAATTCTCCAGACGGCTTTGCAGACCGCGACGATTATAGAGCCCGGTAAGCGGGTCCATCATGCTGAGATCGGTAAGGGTTTCTCGTTCCTCCAGAAGGCGAGAAAGGAGCTCCTGAGCAAAACGGTCGTTGCGTCTTTGCAAAATGTTATGAATAGCAATTGCCACCACAGGAAGTGCGAAAGAATAGGTCATTCGCAGCCATATATCGTGATCGCTTAACCACAGGCAGACAATAAAGGTGGGCAATGAATGCAGCGTAAAGGCTTTGATATTACTGGCGAACGCCAGCGTGCCGATAAAAAGCACCGTTAAAAGGGCGATTAACAAATACGTCGCATGATCGTGGGTAATTAAGGCGAATTTGGAGACAATTTGCCAGGCCCACAAAATACCGAAGATCCCTGAAACGACAGGAATATTTATCTTCCGCGCGCGCTTTCTCCAGTGCCAGACGAACAGGCCGGTACTGATGGAGAATATAGCAATCAGAGGGGCGGAAAACAGTCGTACAGAATTGAGCGGGTTTGTTACCGAGAACACTGCCGATGTTGCGTTCAGAAATAAAAATAAACGTAACGATAATTGATATTTTCTGTGAACCAAAGACCGCCAGGATTGTGATGTCATAGTCGTGTGTTTTTATTAAAATTTAATTAAAACAAATAAATAGATGTCGTTTCGCAATTAAATATGCAAAAAGCTCAAAGAGTAATTATCAGAAAATCTTTAGACGTTGTTAACAGGTGCGCAATTTATCACCTTAGGCAATTCCTGTCATTACGGGAAAGGTAAAGGTCGATGGATTTTGATTCATTCAGCTGACAAATGATAATCTCTGTCATATGATATTGGTTATCATTATCGTTGAAAGAGGGCAGATCATGTTGAACAGGGCGCTGGGCAGCGGTTGGGGGGTATTGCTACCGGGAGCCATTCTCGGCGGTTTGACGTTTGCCGATCTCTCTCTTGATACCTGGAAAGCCATCATTGTGTCAGGACTGTTAGTCACGTCAGGCATGATCTGGCATAAGCAACTACGTCACTTTGTTTTACTGCCATCGTGTGTCGCGCTGGTCAGCGGAATTCTGGTGATACTGATGAATTTGAAATAACAGGGAAAAGAAGATATTCAGAGGGGTTGTAAGATAATTGGTGCGAGGGGGGGGACTCGAACCCCCACATCCTAAGGACACTAACACCTGAAGCTAGCGCGTCTACCAATTCCGCCACCTTCGCACAGTCATCTTACTATTTACATCATTACTATGTTGATATCGCCTCGTTGGTGCGAGGGGGGGGACTCGAACCCCCACATCCGTAAGGACACTAACACCTGAAGCTAGCGCGTCTACCAATTCCGCCACCTTCGCATACCATCGATACTGTAAAAGTATCGTAACCACGGAGGCGCATTCTAGATGTTTTCAGCTTTACGTCAACTGAAAAGTGCTCACCTTTTATTGATTGCTGCAAAAATGGCCGGAACTGAGACGCCTGCTTGCCGGATAGTGATTGCGCTTATCCGGCCTGCAGGAGTGAGATTACTTTTTGGCCTGGCGCGTCATCACGGTACGATAGACCTTAAAGCGGCCGGTCTGCGCGATCACTTCGTGGAAGCCAAAGGTTTCGTCCAGCACTTTCGGGTACGCCAGGAAGGCGTTCGCAACGATACGCAGCTCGCCGCCGCTGTTAAGGTGACGGGTTGCGCCACGGATCAGCGTTTGTGCCGCTTCAAGGCTGGTTTCCATACCGTCGTGGAACGGTGGGTTGGAGATGATCATGTCGAAGCGACCGGTGACGTCAGAGAAGACGTTGCTGGCAATCACCTCGCCTTCAATGCCGTTTGCGGCAAGCGTTGCGCGGCTGGCCTCAACCGCCGGGGCGCTAACGTCACACAGGGTTAAGCGCACCTTTGGCGAATGGCTGGCGAGCACGGTAGAGAGCACGCCCGCGCCGCAGCCCACGTCCAGCACTTTGCCTTTGGTGTGCGGCGTCAGAGTGGAGAGCAGCAGCTTGCTGCCCGTATCCAGCGCGTCACGGCTGAACACGCCCGGCAGGGTTTTGATGGTCAAGCCGTCAAGCTGGTATTCGTCCCAGTAAGCCTGCGCATCAAACGTTGTCTGTTTTTCCAGTCGTCCGTGGTACAGACCACAGCGGCGAGCGCTGTCGACTTTATTCAGCGGCGCGTAGTCTTCCAGCATCTGTTCAGCGCTACGCACGCCGCTGCGGTTCTCTCCTACCACGAAAATATCGCAGCCGACCGGCAGCAGGGAGAGCAGGTTCATCAGCTGGAACTGGGCTTCCGGTTTATTCTTCGGCCAGTAGTAAATCAGCGTATCGCAGTCGGCGATATCGCTCTGCTCCGCCACCAGGCTAAAGCGCGCGCGCTCGCCCATCTGACGGCTCAGCACCTGCCAGTGGTGGTAATATTGGGTGTGGGCACGGCTTTCAGCACAGTCGAAACGCGCGGGCAGGTCATCCTGCATATCTCCGGCAAACAGAATACGGCTTTCTTCGAAATCATCACTGTGACGCAGCAAGACTTCACTTGCCGGGGTAAATGCAGACATGAATTGTTCCTCAATAAACTCAGGCGGGGATTATAGTAGGTAGATGGCGCACTTTCGACACATTTGCTATATTTGCGCGCCTGAGAGACAGGAGTTTTCCCTATGACATCCCGACGAGACTGGCAGTTGCAGCAGCTGGGCATTACCCAGTGGGCTTTGCGTCGCCCGACGGCGTTGCAGGGCGAAATCGCCATCTCCATCCCGGCGCACGTTCGCCTGGTGATGGTGGCGGAAGAACTGCCTGCCCTGAATGAACCCCTGATCGATGATGTCCTTCGCAGCCTGAAGCTGACGGCCGACCAGGTTTTACCGCTGACGCCAGAGCGTGTCGCGATGCTGCCTCCTGATAGCCGCTGTAACAGCTGGCGTATCGGAGAGACAAACGAGATCCCCCTCCAGGGGAGCCAGATCTGCTCGCCAGCGCTGGACGAACTGAAAGCCAACCCAAAAGCGCGCAGCGCGCTATGGCAACAAATCTGCGAATATGAACACGATTTCTTCCCTCACGACGCCTGACCTGACCACAGCGTTTGCGATTGAAACACGCGCCCACGCGTTTCCGTGGAGCGAAAAAACCTTCGCCAGCAATCAGGGCGAACGGTATCTGAACTACCGCCTGGACGTTGACGGCACCATGGCCGCTTTCGCGATCACACAGGTTGTTCTTGATGAGGCGACGCTGTTTAATATCGCGGTTGATCCCGCGTTTCAGCGTCGTGGGCTGGGAAGAGAACTGCTTGAGCACCTCATCCGTGAGCTCGAAACCCGTGACGTTTTCACCCTGTGGCTGGAGGTGCGCGCGTCGAATGTCGCCGCCATCGCGCTCTATGAAAGCTTAGGCTTTAACGAGGCGACAATCCGCCGTAACTACTACCCCACCGCAGAGGGACGTGAAGACGCCATCATAATGGCTCTGCCGATTGGATAATAAAAAATAAGGTTGTAACGATGAAATGGGACTGGATTTTCTTTGATGCCGACGAAACGCTATTTACGTTCGATTCGTTCGGCGGCCTGCAGCGGATGTTTCTCGACTATAGCGTGACCTTCACCGCTGAAGATTTTCAGGACTATCAGGCGGTAAACAAGCCGCTGTGGGTGGATTACCAGAACGGTGCCATCACCGCGTTACAGCTTCAGCACCAGCGCTTTGACGTCTGGGCGGAACGTTTAAAGGTCAGTCCGGGGACGCTGAACGAGGCGTTTCTGAACGCGATGGCGGATATCTGCGCGCCACTGCCGGGCGCGGTTTCCCTGCTGAACGCGTTGAAAGGCAAGGTGAAACTGGGGATCATCACCAACGGCTTTACCGCCCTGCAGCAGATCCGCCTCGAGCGCACCGGCCTGCGCGATCATTTCGACGCGCTGGTGATCTCGGAAGAGGTGGGTGTACCTAAACCGGATCCGCGAATTTTCGATTATGCGCTGGCGCAGGCCGGTAATCCCGACCGCGATCGCGTCCTGATGGTGGGGGATACGGCAGAGTCAGATATTCTGGGCGGCATGAAGGCCGGTTTGTCGACCGTCTGGCTCAACGCGCATGGCCGCGTTAAGCCTGAAGGCATCGAGCCGACCTGGACCGTGACGTCGTTGAACGAACTGGAGCAACTCCTGTGTAAACAATGATTGCCTGCCCCCCGTTGATGGGTAAAATAGCCGCAATTTTGTATTCCATGATGCGTGGCGTGCTGCCGCGCTTATAAAAGAAGATTTAATTATGACGTTGTCTCCTTATCTGCAAGAGGTGGCCAAGCGCCGCACTTTTGCCATTATCTCGCACCCGGATGCCGGTAAAACGACCATCACTGAGAAGGTGTTGCTGTTCGGACAGGCGATCCAGACTGCGGGTACCGTTAAAGGCCGTGGCTCCAGCCAGCATGCAAAATCTGACTGGATGGAGATGGAAAAGCAGCGTGGTATTTCGATTACCACCTCCGTGATGCAGTTCCCGTATCACGACTGCCTGGTGAACCTGCTGGACACCCCGGGTCACGAAGACTTCTCCGAAGATACCTACCGTACCCTGACGGCGGTGGACTGCTGTCTGATGGTGATCGACGCCGCGAAAGGTGTAGAAGACCGTACCCGTAAGCTGATGGAAGTCACCCGTCTGCGCGATACGCCGATCCTCACCTTTATGAACAAACTCGACCGTGACATCCGCGATCCGATGGAAGTGATGGATGAAGTGGAAAACGAGCTGAAGATCGCCTGTGCGCCAATCACCTGGCCAATCGGCTGCGGTAAGCTGTTCAAAGGGGTTTATCACCTCTATAAAGACGAAACTTACCTGTATCAGACCGGTAAAGGCCACACCATTCAGGAAGTGCGCATCGTGAAAGGTCTGGACAACCCGGATCTGGACGCGGCGGTTGGCGAAGAGCTGGCCGCGCAGCTGCGCGACGAGCTGGAGCTGGTGAAGGGCGCGTCTCACGAGTTCGACAAAGAGCTGTTCCTGAGCGGTGAAATCACTCCGGTCTTCTTCGGTACCGCACTGGGTAACTTCGGCGTTGACCACATGCTGGACGGTCTGGTGGAGTGGGCGCCGCGTCCGATGCCGCGTAAAACCGATACCCGTGAAGTGGAAGCGCAGGAAGAGAAATTCACCGGCTTCGTGTTCAAAATTCAGGCCAACATGGACCCGAAACACCGCGACCGCGTGGCCTTTATGCGCGTGGTGTCCGGTAAGTATGAAAAGGGCATGAAGCTGCGCCAGGTGCGTACCGGGAAAGATGTGGTGATCTCCGACGCCCTGACCTTTATGGCGGGTGACCGTTCGCACGTTGAAGAAGCCTATCCGGGTGACATCATCGGTCTGCACAACCATGGCACTATTCAGATCGGCGATACCTTCACCCAGGGCGAAATGATGAAGTTCACCGGCATTCCGAACTTTGCGCCGGAGCTGTTCCGTCGTATCCGTCTGCGCGATCCGCTGAAGCAGAAACAGCTGCTGAAAGGCCTGGTGCAGCTCTCCGAGGAGGGCGCCGTGCAGGTCTTCCGCCCAATCGCGAACAACGATCTGATCGTTGGCGCGGTCGGCGTGCTGCAGTTTGACGTGGTTGTCGCGCGTCTGAAGAGCGAATACAACGTGGAAGCGATTTACGAGTCGGTGAACGTCGCGACCGCGCGCTGGGTTGAGTGTTCTGACGTGAAGAAATTCGAAGAGTTTAAGCGTAAGAATGAAGTTCAGCTGGCGCTGGATGGTGGCGATAACCTGACCTATATCGCGCCAACCATGGTGAACCTGAACCTGACGCAGGAACGTTATCCCGACGTTCAGTTCCGTAAAACCCGCGAGCACTAATCCCCTCTCAGAGCACGGCTGCCGCCGTGCTCTTCTTTAATTCCTGTCTTATTAATCCCTTGCGGAATGTTCTTAATTCAACGCAATTTCACGCTATTCGCGCGTTTTTTACCCAATTCTGAAAGCGGCTCTGTGAGAGTGATCTATATTTAACTCAGTGTTTAACACCGGGCGTGGATAAATTAACTGTTCAATGCATGACTTTAGGTTATCCATTTTGCCCGTGTGTTTATTCGCAATATATATCACTACTAAGGAAGTGCGTAGCCCGAATAACGGGTCAACACAGGAATAGATCGATGAATATGACAAGACTGAAGATTTCTAAAACTCTGCTGGCTGTAACCCTGGGTAGCGTTCTGGTGAGCGGCTCCGCCCTCGCGGAAAGCAGCACCATGGATAAAGCACAATCCACGGCCGATAGCGCAGGGCAAAAAATCGATAGCTCTATGAATAAAGTCGGCAACTTCATGGATGACAGCTCAATCACAGCAAAAGTGAAAGCCGCACTGGTGGATGATGAAGCCATTAAGAGCACCGATATTTCCGTTAAGACCGACAAGAAAGTGGTCACGCTGAGCGGCTTTGTTGAAAGCCAGGCTCAGGCAGAACAGGCGGTGAAAGTGGCGAAAGGCGTCGAAGGTGTTGCCTCCGTCAGCGATAAACTGCACGTCCGTGACGGCAAAAACGCGTCGGTGAAAGGTTACGCCGGTGATGCCGCCACCACCAGTGAAATCAAAGCTAAACTTTTAGCAGATGACATCGTGCCGTCCCGTAAGGTGAAAGTAGAAACCACCGATGGTGTGGTTCAGCTTTCCGGTACGGTAGATTCGCAGGCGCAAAGTGAACGTGCCGAGTCCATTGCGAAAGCGATTGATGGTGTGAAAAGCGTTAAAAACGATCTGAAAACGAAGTAAATCTGGACCATTCGCCCGCCTGGCTAACACCTGCGGGCGATATAAGAACGACTCTGGAAAAACGCCGGTGAGTGACCTGAGCGCTCACGTTTAGCGGCCGACATTAACTATGGTAAAGGAGAAGCTTATGTTTCGTTGGGGCATTATATTTCTGGTTATCGCGTTAATTGCCGCCGCATTGGGCTTTGGTGGACTGGCAGGTACAGCGGCATGGGCAGCTAAAATTGTCTTCGTTGTGGGTATTATTCTGTTCCTGGTCAGCCTGTTTACGGGTCGTAGACGTCCGTAGCAAACGCAATATTCCTTCAACAAAAAAAAGCCAGTCGCAGTGACTGGCTTTTTCTTATTTGCGTAACAGGTCGGGTGCGTTACTGTGGTGTTATAAAATAATCAAAACAGGAAAGCAGAGGTGGGGCAACGAATTCCCGTTACGCTCGGCAATATTGCGCCGCTGACGTTAAAACCGTTTCGCGCAGGTCAACTCGCGCTGGTCTGCGAAGGTGGAGGACAGCGCGGCATTTTCACCGCCGGCGTGCTGGACGAATTTATGCGCGCGCAGTTCAACCCGTTTGACCTCTACTTCGGCACGTCTGCCGGGGCGCAGAACCTTTCTGCCTATGTCTGCAACCAGCCCGGCTACGCGCGAAAGGTCATCATGCGCTATACCACGGCGAAAGAGTTTTTTAATCCGGTGCGCTTTGTGCGCGGCGGTAACCTGATCGATCTCGACTGGCTGCTGGAGTCGACCTCCAGCCAGATGCCGCTGGCCATGGACACCGCGGCCCGTCTGTTTGATAGCGGCAAAGAATTCTGGATGTGCGCCAGCCGGGGGGATGACTATTCGCCGGGCTATTTTTCGCCTCAGAAAGAGAACTGGCTGGACATCATCCGTGCCTCCAGCGCGATCCCCGGTTTTTATCGTACCGGTGCGCTGCTGGACGGCATTAGCTATCTGGACGGGGGGATCAGTGACGCGGTACCGGTGCAGGAAGCCGCCCGTCGCGGGGCGAAAACCATTGTGGTGATCCGTACCGTACCGTCGCAAATGTATTACACGCCGCAGTGGTTTAAACGGATGGAGCGCTGGTTGGGCGACAGCAGCCTGCAGCCGCTGGTGAACATCGCGAAGCAGCATGAAACCACCTACGGCGCGATGCAGCGCTTCATTGAAAAACCGCCGGGTAAGCTGCGTATTTTTGAAATCTATCCGCCTAAGCCGCTGCTGAGCATGGCCTTGGGCAGCCGCGTCCCTGCGCTGCGCATGGATTACAAAACGGGGCGGCTGTGCGGGCGCTACTTCCTGGCAACGGTGGGGAAAATGCTGGCGGAGCAACCGCCGCTTCATCGCCATAAACGCATTATTACGCCGCCTGCGATTGTCGCCAACGATGCCCTGACGATGCCGCTGGTGGACATCCCGCAGGCGAATGACGCTTTACTGGATAACGAGGATCTGGCGTGACGCACCGCTTTGTCGATACCCACTGCCACTTTGATTTCCCGCCGTTTACGGGGGAGGAAGCGCAAAGCATTGCGAAAGCGGCTGACGCAGGCGTTCAGGCCATCATTGTGCCGTCAGTGGAAGCGGCGTACTTTTCCCGCGTGCTGGATCTTTCTGCACGACACCCCGCGCTCTATGCGGCGCTCGGCCTGCATCCGATCGTGATTGAGCGGCATCGTGATGAGCACATAGAGAGACTTGATGAGATAGTGCAGACCGCAGGCGACAAGCTTGTCGCCATCGGGGAGATCGGCCTCGATCTTTATCGCGAGAACCCGCAGTTTGAGCGCCAGCAGACGATCCTCGACGCGCAGCTCAGGCTGGCGAAGCGCCACGATCTGCCGGTGATCCTCCATTCAAGACGCACGCACGATAAGCTGGCAATGCACCTGAAACGCATCGATCTGCCGCGCAGGGGCGTTGTGCACGGTTTCTCCGGCAGCCTGCAGCAGGCGCAGCGTTTTATTGAGCTGGGCTATAAAATCGGCGTCGGTGGCACCATCACCTATCCGCGCGCCAGTAAAACCCGGGACGTGATGGCGCAGCTGCCGCTGTCGGCGCTGCTGCTGGAAACCGACGCGCCGGATATGCCGCTGAATGGTTTTCAGGGTCAGCCGAATCGCCCGGAACAGGCGGCGCGCGTGTTTGCCACCCTGTGTGAACTGCGAAAAGAGCCTGAAGAGGTGATTGCCGATGCGCTGCTGGAAAATACGCGGTCGGTATTTGGTATCACGCTATAGGTAAAGCGCCGGGCGGATCACCGTTATCTTCTGTTTTTCCAGCGCCCGCGCCAGCGGTTCAACGTCCTCGGGCGTGGCGCTGCGCCATGAGGCCGCCTCACCGTACACGCCATGCGCATGAAACGCGTTAATACGCACCGGAATATTCCCCAGCCCGTGGATAAACGTTGTCAGCGATTTCAGATGTTCCAGATAATCACATTGCTCTGGGATCACCAGGAGCCTCAATTCAGTCAGCCGTTGATGCTGTGCCAGCCAGCGAATACTCTGTTTAATCTGCGGGTTTTCGCGCCCGGTCAGAAAACGGTGATGCTCATTATCCCACGCCTTCAGATCCAGCATCGCGCCATCCAGTACCGGCAGCAGCTTTTGCCAGCCGGTTTCGCTTAACAGACCGTTGCTGTCGACCAGACAGGTGAGGTGGCGCAGGGTGGGATCGGCTTTGATCGCGGTGAACAGGGCGATCAAAAACGGTAATTGCGTTGTGGCTTCACCGCCGCTGACGGTGATCCCTTCGATAAACGGTGCGGATTTGCGGACCTGAGCGAGGATCTCTTCCACGCTGAAGCGGTGCGCCATAGGCGTTGCCTGCTGCTGACACAGGTGCAGACAGGTGTCGCACTGCTGGCAGTCGCTCTCCTGCCACCAGACGCGCCCGGCCTGAATGGTCAGCGCATCGTGCGGACAGTGGGGCACACAGTCCCCGCAGTCGTTGCAGCGGCCAATCGTCCACGGGTTGTGGCAGGTTTTACAGCGCAGGTTGCAGCCCTGCAGGAACAGGGCCAGGCGGCTGCCCGGCCCGTCCACGCAGGAAAAAGGAATGACCTGACTAACTAAAGCGCATCTGCTGTTCATGGCTAATCACGCGCGGCTGACGTTCCAGAATGCGGGTATTGCGTGCGGCTTCTTCCCCCAGCCACGTGGTGTTCGTTCTCGACCCTGCTTCCCGGTATTTCTCCAGATCCGATAGCCGCACCATATACCCGGTGACGCGCACCAGATCGTTACCCGCCACGTTGGCGGTAAACTCGCGCATACCCGCCCTGAACGCGCCCAGGCACAGCTGAACCACCGCCTGCGGGTTGCGTTTTACCGTCTCATCCAGCGTCAGGATATCGCTTATCCCGGAAGAGTAGTGCTTGTGATGGGGAGCTACCGCCAGCAGGTGGCTGATGGGATCCGGCTCGTCGCCGTAGGGCAGGCGCGCGCCCGGCGTGGTGCCGGAGTCGGAGCTGATCCCCGACTGCGCGTGAAGCATCGCGCGCTGCTTCCAGCCGTGCTTCACCGGCGTGTTTTCGACAAACACCGCAAGCTGTTCGCTGATGCGATAGCCCAGCGCGTTGGCCTGCTCATCTTTGCCGTAACGCCCCGCGATGCCAGCTTTCTCACAGAGCACGTTTACCGCTTCCGCCAGTCCGTACATGCCAAACATCGGCACAAACCGATCGGCATCAATCAGCCCCTCTTTTACCAGGAAGCTATTCTCAAAGAAGCCAGATTGCTCGTACAGGAAACCACAGCGTGCATCGATGATGGCCATTTGCTGCTGGCAATAGTGCGGGAGCGTGCGGGTGAAGAAGTCTTCAATGGACGTGCTGCATTCAGCAATGGCTTTGAGGTTAAGGCGCACCAGGGTGCTGCCACCGCCAGCCAGAGGCAGGGAGTTGTAACAGCTCACCACGCCATAACGACCTTTTGTGAAAATTTTATCATTCACCGGGCCATTAGAAATATGCGGTTTACTGCATTCACATATGTTTTTTGCTACCTCAAGCAGCAAATCGTCCGGGGTGGTCTCTGGATCATAAATAAAGGTCAGGTTCGGCGCGACCTGCTTCAGCTCTGCATCGGCACGCAGAATGGCACGGGTGATGGGCGTATCTTCCGGCCCGATATTGGCATGCATAAAGGCATCCGGCAGCGTACGGTCAAGATAGCGCCAGAAACGTTTTATTCGGCTATTGATTTCTTCTTGTGTTAGAATTCTAACATATGGTTGCAGCAGCGCATCAAGCTGGCCGAGATAGACCGGCATCGATGTGACGGACGGAACATGGTGATAAAGGATGGTTAGCAGCGAGAGGGCATCGTCGAGATCTTTTGCCCCTTCCAGCTCCAGCCATTCTGAACCGTTAGCCAGAAATTTTGCGTAATCCGGCAGAACGTAACGGGGTTTGTAAGGCGCATGGCCTTCGAACATGTCGCAGATAAACCCCTCGTCCAGCGCGGCGCGCGCAGCTTCAGGAAGTGCCGGATACGGCAGGTTGTTTTCCGCTTCCAGCGCCAGAAAATGACGTTTTTGTTCCGGGGATAACACCGGGCTTGTCACAATCTGCTGGCAACGTTGCTGCAGGGCGTCGGGGCTGGAGTGGGGCATATTCGCTTCCTTGAATGTTCTGCGGATGATGAACGGATTGTAGAAAGCCTGCCTGTTGGCGCTTTTGATCCCACAGGGGGTATTGCTGCTTTAGTCGGCAATTTGCGCACTAAAGTTTGAAGAAGATCTCATTACAGTAATGCAAATTTGTACGCAGTTTTCATTAACTGTGATGAATGTCGAAGTGTGGATGCGGGTGGATGTTAGAATACTCACAGACCCGCAAGGTAAAATTTATACGGCACTGCCGTTGGAGATTGTTATGACCGATTTAACTGCAAGCAGCCTGCGCGCGTTGAAACTGATGGACCTGACTACCCTGAACGATGACGACACCAATGAGAAAGTCATCGCCCTGTGCCATCAGGCGAAAACGCCAGTGGGTAACACCGCAGCCGTTTGTATCTACCCGCGCTTTATCCCGATTGCCCGTAAGACGCTGAAAGAGCAGGGCACGCCGGACGTGCGCATTGCAACCGTGACTAACTTCCCGCACGGCAACGACGATATCGAGATTGCGCTGGCAGAAACCCGCGCGGCGATTGCTTACGGTGCAGACGAAGTTGACGTGGTGTTCCCATACCGCGCGCTGATCGCCGGCAACGAGCAGGTCGGTTTTGACCTGGTGAAGGCCTGTAAAGACGCGTGTGCGGCGGCAAACGTGCTGCTTAAAGTGATCATCGAAACCGGCGAGCTGAAAGAAGAGGCGCTGATTCGTAAGGCATCTGAAATCTCCATCAAAGCCGGTGCGGATTTCATTAAAACCTCTACCGGTAAAGTGCCGGTTAACGCCACCCCGGAAAGCGCGCGCATCATGATGGAAGTGATCCGCGACATGGGCGTGTCCAAAACCGTTGGTTTCAAACCTGCGGGCGGCGTGCGTACCGCCGAAGACGCGCAGCAGTTCCTGGCGATTGCTGACGAACTGTTCGGCGCCGACTGGGCCGATTCCCGTCACTACCGTTTCGGTGCGTCCAGCCTGCTGGCTAGCCTGCTGAAGGCGCTGGGTCACGGCGACGGTAAGAGCGCAAGCAGCTACTGATTGCCAGACAACGCCGGATGACGCTTCGCTTATCCGGCCTACAGGATCGTAGGGCGGGTAAGCGTAGCGCCACCCGCCACAACTCCCCCGATTCCGCATGGAGGTTACCGTGTTTCTCGCACAAGAAATTATTCGTAAAAAACGTGATGGTCATGCATTAAGCGACGAAGAGATCCGCTTCTTCATTAACGGCATTCGTGATAACACCGTCTCAGAAGGGCAGATTGCGGCTCTGGCGATGACCATTTTCTTCCACGATATGTCGATGCCTGAGCGCGTGTCGCTGACCATGGCGATGCGAGATTCAGGAACCGTTCTGGACTGGAAAAGCCTCAACCTTAACGGCCCGATTGTGGATAAACACTCCACCGGCGGCGTGGGCGACGTAACGTCTCTGATGCTCGGCCCAATGGTGGCAGCCTGTGGCGGTTACATCCCGATGATCTCCGGACGCGGCCTGGGCCACACTGGCGGTACGCTCGACAAACTGGAAGCCATTCCGGGCTTCGATATCTTCCCGGATGACAACCGCTTCCGCGACATTATTAAAGACGTTGGTGTGGCGATTATCGGCCAGACCAGCTCTCTTGCTCCGGCAGACAAGCGTTTCTACGCGACCCGCGACATCACCGCGACCGTTGACTCCATCCCGCTGATCACCGCCTCTATCCTGGCGAAGAAGCTGGCAGAAGGGCTGGACGCGCTGGTGATGGACGTGAAGGTAGGCAGCGGCGCGTTTATGCCAACCTATGAACTCTCTGAGGCGCTGGCCGAAGCGATCGTTGGCGTCTCCAACGGCGCGGGCGTGCGCACTACCGCACTGCTCACCGATATGAACCAGGTGCTGGCCTCCAGCGCCGGTAACGCGGTCGAAGTGCGTGAGGCGGTACAGTTCCTCACCGGCGAATACCGTAACCCGCGCCTGTTCGACGTCACCATGGCGCTGTGCGTTGAGATGTTAATCTCCGGCAAGCTCGCCAAAGACGACGCCGACGCCCGCGCGAAGCTGCAGGCGGTGCTGGACAACGGCAAAGCGGCGGAGATCTTCGGCCGCATGGTCGCGGCGCAGAAAGGCCCGACCGACTTCGTCGAAAACTACGCGAAATACCTGCCAACCGCGACGCTCAGCAAAGCGGTGTATGCCGATAGCGAAGGGTTTGTTTCTGCGATGGACACCCGTGCCCTCGGTATGGCGGTGGTCTCGATGGGCGGCGGCCGCCGTCAGGCGTCAGACACCATTGATTACAGCGTCGGCTTTACCGATATGGCCCGTCTGGGCGACAGCGTTGACGGCCAACGTCCGCTGGCGGTGATCCACGCCAAAGACGAAGCCAGCTGGCAGGAAGCGGCGAAAGCGGTGAAAGCGGCCATCACGCTTGACGATAAAGCACCGGAAACCACACCGACTGTCTATCGCCGTATCACCGAATAGCGGTATACTGATCTGATCGATAATTTTTGAAGCACTACGTACGGAGAACAATTATGAAACGTGCATTTATTATGGTGCTGGACTCATTCGGCATCGGCGCAACCGAAGATGCAGAACGTTTTGGTGACGTGGGTTCCGATACCATGGGTCACATCGCGGAAGCCTGTGCGAAAGGCGAAGCGGACAACGGTCGTAAAGGCCCTCTGACTCTACCCAACCTGACCCGCCTTGGTCTGGTGAAAGCGCATGAAGGCTCTACCGGTAAAATCGCAGCCGGTATGGACGGCAACGCGGAAGTCGTGGGCGCCTACGGCTGGGCGCACGAGCTTTCCTCCGGTAAAGACACCCCGTCTGGCCACTGGGAAATCGCCGGTGTGCCGGTGCTGTTCGACTGGGGCTACTTCTCCGATCACGAGAACAGCTTCCCGCAGGAGCTGCTCGATAAGCTGGTGAAGCGTGCCAACCTGCCGGGCTACCTCGGTAACTGCCACTCTTCCGGTACCGTGATTCTGGACCAGCTCGGCGAAGAGCATATGAAAACCGGCAAGCCGATTTTCTACACCTCTGCTGACTCCGTGTTCCAGATTGCCTGCCACGAAGAGACGTTTGGCCTGGATAAACTCTACGAGCTGTGCGAAATCGCACGCGAAGAGCTGACCGAAGGCGGCTACAACATTGGCCGCGTGATCGCGCGTCCGTTTATCGGCGACAAAGCGGGTAACTTCCAGCGTACCGGTAACCGTCACGACCTGGCCGTTGAGCCGCCAGCGCCAACCGTGCTGCAGAAGCTGGTCGATGAGAAAGACGGTCACGTGGTGTCCGTGGGTAAAATCGCGGACATCTACGCCAACTGCGGCATCACCAAAAAAGTGAAAGCCACCGGTCTGGATGCGCTGTTCGATGCCACCATCAAAGAGATGAAAGAAGCGGGCGACAAGACCATTGTCTTCACCAACTTCGTGGACTTCGACTCCTCCTGGGGTCACCGTCGCGACGTCGCGGGTTATGCTGCGGGTCTTGAACTGTTCGACCGCCGTCTGCCGGAGCTGATGGAGCTGGTGGGTGAAGATGACATTCTGATCCTGACCGCGGACCACGGCTGTGACCCAACCTGGACCGGTACCGACCACACCCGTGAGCACATTCCGGTGCTGGTGTACGGCCCGAAAGTGAAGCCGGGCTCGCTCGGTCACCGTGAAACCTTCGCGGACATCGGCCAGACTATTGCGAAATACTTTGGTACGTCTGACATGGAATATGGCAAGGCCATGTTCTGAATCATGTAGGGTGCGGTCTGATGCCCTCACCCCGGCCCTCTCCCACAGGGAGAGGGTGAAAAGAATAAACAATGTAAAAGGAACTGAAGATGGCAACTCCTCACATTAATGCAGAAATGGGTGATTTCGCTGACGTCGTATTGATGCCGGGCGACCCGCTGCGCGCGAAGCACATTGCAGAAACTTTCCTGGAAGACGTGCGTGAAGTGAACAACGTTCGCGGCATGCTGGGCTTCACCGGTACCTATAAAGGCCGCAAAATCTCCGTCATGGGCCACGGTATGGGTATCCCATCCTGCTCTATCTACACCAAAGAGCTGATCACCGACTTCGGCGTGAAGAAAATCATCCGCGTTGGCTCCTGCGGCGCGGTGCGTATGGACGTTAAGCTGCGCGACATCGTTATTGGTATGGGTGCCTGCACCGATTCCAAAGTTAACCGCATGCGTTTCAAAGACCATGACTTCGCGGCAATTGCAGACTTCGGCATGGTGCGTGACGCGGTTGACGCGGCAAAAGCGCTGGGCGTTGACGCGCGCGTGGGTAACCTCTTCTCTGCTGACCTGTTCTATGCACCGGACGGCGGTGAGATGTTCGACGTGATGGAAAAATACGGCATCCTGGGCGTGGAAATGGAAGCGGCGGGCATCTACGGCGTTGCGGCGGAGTTTGGTGCGAAAGCGCTCACCATCTGCACCGTATCCGACCATATCCGTACCCACGAGCAGACCACCGCTGCCGAGCGTCAGACGACCTTCAACGACATGATCAAAATCGCGCTGGAATCCGTTCTGCTGGGCGATAAAGAGTAATTCTGTCTCTTCCCTCCCTCTCCCTGTGGGAGAGGGCCGGGGTGAGGGCACCAAACCGCACTTAACGTACGGCCTGCGCAATCCATGCTGACAAATCCCTCAACTCTTTTTCCTGCTCCGGGAAATCCCCAATCAACGCGTCGCATTCCTGCTGCAGCATATCCGCCCGGTACAAACAGCCCTGCAAACGTGCCGCCAGCGCCTCTAACGGTGCCGGATTCAGGCTATCGGTAAACACCTGCGTGCGGGTGATATGGCCTTTCTCCACATCAAAATGCAGCTCCACGCCGCCCCAGGTAAAACGCTCATCCAGCAGATGGGAAAACGCAGGAGCCTGGCCGAAGTTCCACTCCCAGCTGCTCTGGCGGGCGAAGGTTTCGGCAAAGTTGGGCAGGTCCGGGGTTTTGTCAGGGGAGATCACTTCGGCTTCCACGCGCTCGCCGTAATGTTCAAAGAACGCGTCACGGATCGCATCGCAAATCTGCTCGTGCGTAATTCCCGGCAGCAGCTCCACCAAATTCGCCACGCGCCCGCGCACGGAGGTAATCCCCTTAGCCTGGAGCTTTTTCTTGTCCGGATTCAGGTAGTTCGCCAGACGGCTCAGATCGGCATTCAGCAACAGGGTGCCGTGGTGGAACCCGCGATCCATCGTTTCGCGGTAGGCGGAGCCGGAGACCTTCCGGTCGCCCTCGGGGGTTTTGACCACCAGATCGTTACGTCCGGAAGCTTCAGCCTTCACGCCGAGTGAATTCAGCGCATTGAGGACAATGGAAGTAGAGATGGTTTTGTCGTACTCCGGTTTTCCTGCCATAAAGGTAAAGCAGGTATTGCCCAGATCGTGGAACACCGCGCCGCCGCCGCTGCTCCGGCGCGCCAGGCGGACGTTGTCCTCTTCCATACGCCGGGTGTTGCACTCTTTCCATGGGTTTTGCGCACGACCAATGACCACCGTATCGGCGTTACGCCAGAGAAACAGTACGCGCTGGGTGGCGGGCATCTGGCGGAAGATGCACTCTTCTACCGCGAGATTAAACCAGGGATCGTAAGAGTCAGAGATAAGCAGGCGTAACGTCGTCATGGCAAAGTTCCTTTTCCGAATCGTTCGCCTACTTTATCACTATTCTTTCTTGTCGCTCTCTTCGTCTTCAGGGACGGATTTGCTGGCGGTCAGCAGGAACGGGGATTGCTGCCAGCGCGAGCGCTTGCCCCGAAGCAGGGTGCGCGCCAGCACAACGCCGATGGCGAGTGAAAGCAGCAGCATCAGGCGCAGAATATTGGTGGTATTATCGACCTGTTTGGCTTCAGTGGGCAGGGTGTGGGTATCGAGAGTCAGGCGCAGATAGCCCAGCGGACCATTCTTTCCCTGAATAGGTTCGACGATCTGCTGGTTAAAATAGCCCCCGGCTTTTTTACCGTCCAGCGCCAGCCTGTCGCGCACGTCGACGTGCTCGCCCGCGCGGGCAATCAGGTTACCTTGCTCATCATAGACGCCGGCATCAAGAATGCGGCTGTTCTCCGTGAGCTGGCGTAAAACCTGGCCTATCCGCTTATCGTCCGGCGTTTCAGTACGCATGGATGGCGCGACGTTGAGCGTCACCTGGCGTGCCAGCGTGCGGGCCAGCTCTTCAAACTGCGGGTTGCGTTGCCGTTGATGGTTCTGGCTAAACCAGGATGCCCCTTGCATCAGCACCACTAACAGTGCGAGACAGGAGAGGACAATCACGGCGCGATGGAGCCGGAATTTCAGTTTTGCGCGAGCCATATTCCACCTGCTGAAAATTTACGGCTTAATGTTGCCAGAAGTGATGGTTACAGGGTAGCCTCATGCGTTATTTTCCCTCTGCAACCTTCCGGCGCGAACGAAACTACAGGAGCTTTAATGCCGAACATTACCTGGTGTGACCTGCCAACGGATGTCTCTTTATGGCCAGGATTGCCGCTCTCTTTAAGTGGCGATGAGGTGATGCCTCTGGATTACCACGCCGGTCGTAGCGGCTGGCTCCTCTACGGACGCGGTCTGGATAAGCAACGCCTGACCCAGTATCAAAGCAAGCTGGGGGCGGCGATGGTCATCGTCGCCGCCTGGTGCGTGGAAGACTACCAGGTTATTCGCCTGGCGGGCTCTCTGACGCAGCGCGCAACGCGTCTGGCGCATGACGCCGGGCTGGACGTCGCGCCGCTGGGTAAAATTCCGCATCTGAAAACGCCGGGCCTGCTGGTGATGGACATGGACTCTACCGCCATTCAGATCGAGTGTATCGACGAAATTGCGAAGCTGGCGGGCAGCGGCGAGCTGGTGGCGGAAGTGACCGAGCGTGCGATGCGCGGCGAGCTGGACTTCACCGCCAGCCTGAGACAGCGCGTGGCGACCCTGAAAGGGGCCGATGCTAACATTCTGCGCCAGGTGCGCGACGTGCTGCCGCTGATGCCAGGGCTGACGCAGCTGGTGCTGAAGCTGCAGTCGCTGGGCTGGAAAGTGGCGATCGCCTCCGGTGGCTTCACCTTCTTCGCGGATTACCTGCGGGAAAAACTGCATCTGACCACCGTGGTGGCCAACGAGCTGGAGATAATGGACGGCAAGCTGACCGGCCAGGTGATCGGCGATATTGTGGATGCCCAGTACAAAGCCAATACGCTGACGCGTCTGGCGGAAAAATATGAAATTCCGGTTGTCCAGACCGTCGCGATCGGGGACGGCGCTAACGACCTGCCGATGATCAAAGCGGCCGGCCTGGGCATTGCCTACCATGCCAAGCCAAAAGTGAATGAAAAGACGGAAGTGACTATCCGTCACGCTGACCTGATGGGGGTGTTCTGCATTCTCTCCGGCAGCCTTAATCAGAAATAACGGCCTGCTTTGTAGGCCGGGTAAGCGTAAGCGCCACCCGGCTCGCAGGCCGCACAGAAATAACGAGGTAAACCGTGGCGAAAGCTCCAAAACGCGCATTTGTCTGTAATGAATGTGGTGCGGATTATCCGCGCTGGCAGGGGCAATGCAGCGCCTGCCATGCCTGGAACACCATCACCGAAGTGCGTGGTGTGGCGGCTTCGCCGAGCGTGGCGCGCAATGAACGCCTGAGCGGCTATGCGGGCAATGCGGGCGTAGCGAAAGTCCAGAAGCTCTCGGACATCAGCCTCGAAGAGCTGCCGCGCTTCTCCACCGGGTTTAAAGAGTTTGACCGCGTGCTCGGCGGCGGCGTAGTGCCGGGCAGCGCGATTCTTATCGGCGGTAACCCGGGCGCGGGTAAATCGACCCTGCTGCTGCAAACGCTCTGCAAGCTCGCCGAACAGATGAAAACCCTGTACGTCACGGGGGAAGAGTCCCTGCAGCAGGTGGCGATGCGCGCGCACCGTCTGGGCCTGCCGACCGGTAATCTGAACATGCTGTCGGAAACCAGCATCGAGCAGATCTGCATGATCGCCGAAGAAGAGCAGCCGAAGCTGATGGTGATCGACTCCATCCAGGTGATGCACATGGCGGACATCCAGTCCTCGCCGGGCAGCGTCGCGCAGGTGCGTGAAACCGCGGCCTACCTGACGCGCTTTGCCAAAACGCGCGGCGTGGCGATTGTGATGGTGGGTCATGTGACCAAAGACGGCTCGCTGGCCGGGCCAAAGGTGCTCGAACACTGTATCGACTGCTCCGTGATGCTCGACGGCGACGCGGACTCCCGC